>JAFAGE010000236.1 GCA_023423015.1 Bacteroidota bacterium | reverse complement strand
TGGAGAGCGGAGAGCGGAGAATGGAGAGCGGAGAGCGGAGAATGGAGAGCGGAGAGCAGAGAGCGGAGCACGAATGAAAAGGCATAGGGCATAGGGCAGAAGGCAAGGCGGTTTTGGAGGAGACTGTCGATACTGCCGTTCTCGATCTCCGTTCTCGATCTCTCCGTTCTCCATTCTCCGCTCTCGCTCTCGCTCTCCGCTCTCATCCTGGCCTTCTCAACAAAGCATCATTGGCCTTCTGAACAAAGTTGTCCCTCCACAGCGCATCTACCTTAGCTCCACAAAATTTAAACACATGTACTCAACTACATCAGCAGCCAATAATTACAATGGCCAATTACAGAAACCACTTCTTTCGCCATTCAATGCGCATTCTACTGCGAGCGAAGTGATAGAAGGCATCGACCTTTCGGGAAAGGTTGCCATCGTTACCGGTGGCAACACAGGCATTGGATTAGAAACCACAAAGGCGCTGGCATCAGCAGGAGCAAAAGTAATCGTACCCGCACGCGATACAGAGAAAGCAAAGAAAAACCTGAACGATGTTCCCGGTGTGGAAATAGTATCTATGGACTTGTCCGATCCTGAATCAGTAGATCGCTTCGCCAAACAATTCATTTCCTCTGGCAGTGCTCTTCATCTGTTGATTAATAATGCGGGAATCATGTGGATGCCATTGCGTAGAAATGGTAAGGGAATTGAACTGCACCTGGCAACAAATTATCTTTCGCTTTTCCAGCTTACAGCCAGGCTGTGGACGGCATTGAAAAGGGCAAATGGTGCAAGGGTTGTAAACGTGTCGTCGCAGGGTCATCAGTTCGCCCCTTTCAACTTCAGCGATCCAAACTTTGAACAGACAGAATACGACATGCTCAAAGCATATGGACAATCAAAAACCGCTGTAAACCTTTTTACGGTGGAACTTGATGAAAGAGCAAAACTATATAATACGCGGGCTTATTCCCTGCATCCCGGCTCGATTCACGGCACCGAACTAGGCAGAGAGGCACCCGTTGAATTGTTTCAGCAAATGGGCTTCTACGACGAAAGTGGAAACATAGTGCCCGAAGTGCTGGCCACACTAAAGAATATTCAACAAGGTGCCGCAACCACCACCTGGTGCGCCACGTCGGAGTTGTTGCACAACATTGGAGGAGTGTATTGTGAGGATGCAAATATTGCCCGCATCGCTGCCGGAACACAGCAAGGCGCAGGCGGCGTGATGCCATATTCGCTTGATGAGCAAAATGCAAAACGTTTATGGTCGCTCACAGAAGAACTCACCGGAATCCATTTTGATGTACGTTGATAAAAGGTTTAATTTTCATTCGGTCGAATATGGATCACATTTCTAAATATATTTCACCGGAGATAAAACTGTCGAGCTATCACGACACGCTTTTCAAGAGCGAGCTGGTGTTCGATCATCACATGCTGGTATGGTTTATTTCTGGCGAAACGAAAATTATTCAGGCAGAAGCAACACACCAGTTTAAAACCGGCGATATCTTTTTTATTCCCAGGAATAAGCCCACTACGGTGATTAATTATCCAACAAATGGCTTGCCACATCAAACAGTGGTGATGCTATTGAGTAACGAGGTATTGAAGAACTTTTATTCTACAAATAAACCAGCTGCTGAAACTATTGCAATACCAGGCATAAAAAGCTATAGCAATCATCCACTACTTAAAAGCTGCCTCGCTTCGCTGATTCCATACTTTGAAGTAGATGGTCTGTTACCGGAAAATATTGCGCGCCTGAAAATCACAGAAGCATTAAGCATCATAAGAACTATCGACCCGGGCATTGATGGCATCCTGGCTAATTTTGAACATCCGCATAAAGTGGAACTGGTGAGCTTTATGGAGAAACATTATCCGTTTAACCTTCCGCTTGAAAAATTCGCTTACCTCACCGGCAGAAGCCTGTCGAGTTTTAAGCGCGATTTCCAAAAAGCTTTTAATTCATCGCCACAAAAATGGCTTACGAGGAAACGTCTTGAGTTGGCGCACTACTACCTCGCTGAAAGCCGACGTAAGCCTGTTGACGTTTGTTTTGAAGCAGGTTTTGAGAATCTTTCGCATTTCTCGCATGCATTCAAAAAACATTTTGGATATCCACCCACACACCTGTTGTAGATTTGGATAACTACAGCATGTCGAAAGGCTTCGAATACACCACCATGGCACATCGCCACACGGCGAGGTTTCCCGTTCTGGCTTTTGTGGCCAAGCAGGTTATGTTCTGGATCTGGGCCAATATTCTGCTGATTACGGTGCTTAACCTGTATGCACTCATCATCAGCAATGCCTACCATGTTCCCGCACCCAAAAACCGCGGAATAACTGTTCTTGTTTCAATCATACTCGGTGTTGTGTATGGAATTGGACTTGGGTTAACAGGGTATTACATGGACAGGTATGTGCTCAAACGAATGTCGCTTGGTCGAGTGTTGTTGATTCGAACCCTTACATCTTTAGTGTTGTTTGTGCTGGCATTGTGGTTTTTCCGGTTTTTTCTTTTCGAATACTACCTGTCTGCTTCTCTTAAACTGGCAGGTTTAAATATTACAGAGCAATCGTGGAAGTACCTGTTCTGGTTGCTGCTGATCTATTATTTTTTCATGACACTTGTCATCGGCTTCATTAACCAGGTAAATCTGCGTTATGGGCCGGGTGTTGTATTGCCGCTGCTATTGGGTGTTTATCGCCAGCCGAGAGAAGTGGAAAGGATTTTTATGTTTATGGATCTGAAATCGAGCACGGCAACGGCAGAAAAACTCGGCCACCTGAAATACAGTTCATTTATCCGCGACTGCTTTGCAGATATCAACGATGTGCTGTATTCGCACCAGGCGCAGGTGTACCAATATGTGGGCGACCAGGTCGTGCTGATGTGGCCGGGCAGTGAAGGACTGAAAAATCACAACTGCATCCGTTTCTTTTTTGCAGTGAAGGACCGGTTTGCACAACGAGCTTCGTATTACACATCCATGTATAGTCTTCTCCCTGTGTTTAAAGCCGGCTTGCACATCGGCATGGTTACCGCTGTAGAAATCGGCGAAGTAAAAAGAGATATCGCCTATCATGGCGACACACTCAACACAGGCGCACGCATACAAAGTGTATGCAACGATTATGACCAGGAGCTATTGGTGTCGATGGACCTGCTCAAAAGAATAGGCGAACACGAAATCATAAAACACGAATACCTCGGTGAAGTTTTGCTGAAGGGAAAAGAACAGAAGGTGGGGATTGCAGGGCTGCGGGAGGTGAGACGGCAGACGTGAGACGTAAGAGCGGAGAGCGGAGATCGTTAAAAGCATCTATGGCTTATCGTGTACGTTTCCGATAGGAGCAATTGCCTAATTTTGACCCGGATCTAATAAATAAACCTGGTATGGCACACATCGAATTCAACAACGATGAACCCGGAATTCGCGGACCGATGACTTACAGCCCACAAACGGCAAAGCCAATGAATGAACTCGCGGAAATCTTATTACGAAATGAAGACAACACACTTACAAAAGGAGAACGCGAGTTGATTGGAACATATGTTTCTTACCTCAACGACTGTTTCTTTTGCCAGAATGTGCATGGCGCCATGGCGGGTTATTACATGCAATGTGATATTTCTAAAATCGATAGTATTAAGGCAAATTTTACTGATTCGGATTTAAGTGACAAGATGAAGTCGCTGCTCACCATCGCAGCATCGGTGCAGAAAGGCGGCAGGTTTGTAACACAGGAACAAATAGACGCCGCAAGAGCTAATGGTGCTACTGATAAAGAGATTCATGATACCGTGTTGATTGCTGCTGCATTCTGCATGTTTAACCGATATGTTGACGGCCTGAACACCTGGGCGCCGAAAGACAGGCAGGTGTATGTTGATCGCGCACCAATGCGTGCCGCAGATGGTTATACAAAATCAATCAAGACGGTAACGCCTGGTTAAGATTTTTCCTTTAGGTTGATTGCACGGGTAATAACTATCATTTATACGTGTGACGATGGTCATGCAGTCCCCACAAATACTCCAGTAGTTTGCGTGCCAATCCGAGATATGCGTAAACTCCTTCCACTCGTCTTTATAATACTTGTCGTTTCCTGCACAAGAAAGGACATCATTTGGTTTGTTGGCAACCAGAGTAAGCAACAATGTAAGGTGACTGCTATAAACGCGGATAAGACCGGAACCGACGACTTTTACCTGATTAAAACCTTCGATGGTAAAGGTGTTCTCACACACATCAAAGCCCAGGTGGGTGACTATTACGGGGCTAAATACGTGTTTGACTACGACATAACGTACGCCAGGAATAAAGCTATTTTTAAAGGCTCTACAAAAGCCTATTACTGGGTTTTGGACGTGCAGCCGGAAAACCCTGACGATCCGGTTGACCCCGATGCACCCACGCACCCTGAAGAAGATACCACTGTACGTGACCTACGCTCGTTTGAAATATTGCTCGACGACAAAACGAAATACCCGGTTGAAGTACGAGTGGCTAATACAGGCGAATCACTTCTTCAACTGAAATACGACTCACGTGGTTACTTAAGCCAGGTTGGCGACTTTTATGCAAAAACAGACGAGAGAGGCAACTTACTCGAGTTATTAACCGCCCCGCTGGTTGAAGAAGAACATTATTATGGGCCGCAGCAATTGGGCTACTGGTACAATTACAGCGACAGGCCTGCTACAAAGGGGGTAACGCAGTTTTATGAAGCGCCCACAATTTTTATATCACCATACTACACCTTACTTGAATTGTTAAACTGGGGTCCTTTTCAGCCCGACCGCGAACGGGTGTATGTGCTGCTACAGCATCGATATGCTGAAGAATACCTGCCAAGCCCCACTATGGAGATGCAATATTTCAACCATCAATATGATGCGAGCGGAAGGCTGATGAAATACGACTTCGAAGGAGAGGATCAACGTCAACTCCCGTATATGGGGCCATTTATGCGCAAATCGGATCGGATTATTACCTGGCAGTGTGCAGGTAATAAGCCTCAACCATAAATCCGCTTCAGTGAAAACATTGAACGCACTTTATATTAATAACTTATCCAGCCGGTAGCATTGTATTCTGCATCATTGGGATCATTGATGTTAAATGAACCTTCATAATCAATTTCTCCTACTGCTCTCTTGAATTTTCCCGGAGATGCTGATCAGTTTTCGCCAATTACCTGCAGTAGTGCGGTAATATTATGCACGTTAAATTTCTGCAGCATATTTTTTCGATGTGTATCTACAGTGTGTGTGCTTAAGGAAAGCCGCTCCGCCACCTGGTGATTGGTTAATCCTTGTTTCAAAAACATTAATATTTCTTTCTCCCGACGTGTTAGGCGCTTTCGGATTGTGTATTTTGTTTGTAATTGAAGTATGTTGATTAGGGCGTCGTTGGCTTCCCTGCTTATGTAACTTTCCCCACACGAAACCTTGTTGATGGCAATCTTCAATTCATCAGGCTGCGTATTCTTCAACACATAGCCATTGGCACCTGCCTTCAAAGATTTAAACACTACACTTCCCTCCGCTTCTGAAGTAAGGATAATTATTTTATCCCGGGAAATGCGGATCTTAGTTTTTTACAAACTGAAACTCCATCTTCATCGGGCAATTTCAGATCGAGTAATACGAGATGTGCAACAGGCTTCTCGACAAGCAATTTCAAAGTGTCTGTGGCTGTGTGGGCTTCTCCAACAATATTGATAGTAGGCACATCATGAAGAGTTTTTTTGATGCCTTCTATAACCAAAGGATGGTTGTCTACGAGGAAAATATTTACCATACAATTATTGCAAATGCGCCATAATACCCGCTATTCAAAACGTAAAAACATTCCCGGAAATAACATTCTACCGGGTTGTGTTTAATACCCTCTAAGAAGTTACTGCATTTTGGGGTTTATCCGATACAATAGCACGCACTTAAGCAATAGATTGATTAAGGCTAAGAATAGCAAACTGCATTTGTCAGGCTCTTCGAGGTCTTCTTCATGAAACAATATTACACTCCCCTTAGGCATCGTTTACCCGCCTGAATAAAAAATTCCCGGTTTGCGCGAACAAACTTCAAACCTCATTGTTTAAAGATTTGTACAAAACATTAAACAAATCATTTTTAACACGCCGGGTACCTGACTGTGTACACGGCAAACAAAAAATCAAATTACCATGAGACGCATCGGAAATTTTTCACCTAAATTATTGCTGCTCTGCATGTTGGCTTTGCCATTCGCGGCCTGCGACAAAGACGAAGACAACCCGGCACCCGCAACAGACGACACCATCGCCGGAACGGTAATTGCCAGCAACGATTTCAGCACCCTGGAAGCTGCCGTAGTCAAAGCTGAGCTGAAAACTACCTTGGAAGGTCCGGGACCCTACACTGTTTTTGCACCGGATAATGCTGCGTTTACCGCCTCGGGCATAAGCAGCGGAACGCTGGGAAGCCTCAGCAAGGAGCAGGTAGCCAACATCCTCCTCTATCACACCCTCGGCGCGCGCGTTCCCTCTACTGAAGTACCAGCCGGGCCAAATGCTAAAGTTGTTACAGCCAGCGGCGACTCTGTTTTTGTAACTAAAAACTCCAATGGGGTATTCGTGAATGGCATCATGGTGCAGCAGGCAGATATTGCCGCATCGAATGGCGTGATTCACCAGATCGAAAAAGTGTTGATGCCCCCAACAGGCAACATCGTTGAAACTGCGATGGCAGAAGGCAGTGGATTGGATTCGCTGGTGCAGGCGGTTGTGAGAGCCAACAATGGACCTGGCGGAAATCCCGCGCTGATCGAAACATTGCAGTCGGGTATATTCACCGTATTCGCACCCACTAACGAAGCGTTTTCAATGTTGTTGACAGCCCTGAACCTTTCAAGTATTGAAGAAATTCCAATGGATGTTTTACTTGCGGTGTTGCAATACCACCTCGTGCCTGCCAGGGCGTTTTCTTCAGATCTCGCCAACGGTCAGCTTAATATGCTTGCAAGCGGCAGCACAACAATCAACCTTACGGATGGTGCAAATGGAGGTCCTTCCATTTCCGGTACAGGTAATACAAAGGCCAATATTGTTGCAACAAATATTATGGCGCGCAACGGAGTTGTGCATGTAATCGACAAAGTTTTGCTTCCCTGATTGATGACGTAGATGCCGTGATCCCTTGAAGCTGCATTGAAGTACGTTCACATTGCTGATGCGTACTTCAATGCTTTCTGTTTTGGTGAAGATGAAGTGTAAAAAACTATTCTTACGAATGCATCTGGTGCAGTTTACGTAAATTCAGGAAGTCAAACTTCATTATTTGCCACTCGTAAGCATAACAAACGAAGCTGAACTGCTTGCACAAATTGCCCGCGGTAACCAGAAAGCTTTTGCAAAAATATTCTATGCTTACCACGATGCATTATTCCAGTTTGTTTATTCTGTAAGTGGCGACCGGGAACTTTCGAAAGAAATTATTTGCGATGTATTTACCCAAGCCTGGTTGCAAAAAGAAAGCTTGCCAGGCATCGCAAGTTTTACAAACTGGCTGTTCATTGTAACCCGCAACAACCTGCTTAAAAGTTTACGGAAGCGTAAGTCAAATAAGGTGAAGGTTGTTCACCTGAGCGATCACCCGCGCCAATACACCGACGATAAAGCGCAGGAACATGAGTATGATACAATCATGTTGAAAGCGGTGGAACAATTACCACCCAAACAACAGCAGGCCTTCAGGCTAAGTCGCCTGGAAGGTTTAGACAACAAAACCATTGCAAAAATGATGGGCATTACACCTGGTTCCGTTAAGAAGTACCTGCAATGGGCAGAGCAATCGATCGTCCGTTACGTGAATACAAGGGCCGGAATCCTCGCCTTCTTTGTTCTTCTGCAATAAATTATTTTCCGCAACTTATCCCGTTTGGAAAGATTATGGGTCTTTAAGTAAACGGGCTTCGCATGTCCCACACGCGCCTGACCATACTTTTTACGAAACAAATGCAACATGCCACTTCCCCGGAAGAGGAACAGGAGTTGCACGACCTGATGGCAGACCCTGCCAATGAAGAGCAAGTGACGGCTCTTCTCAACGAATGCTGGCCTTTGTTCAACCATGGAGCTAAAGGACTCGAATCCACAGAAAAGCAGGCTATTCTTAAAAATATATTCCAGAATGAATATTATGACCCGCAAAGGAGAACGTATTCGGTTTTGGGTTTAGGTTGGTTCCGCGCTGCGGCTGCAATCGTTGTGATTGCAGTTGCAGCCATTCTCTATTATATGATGCCGGAAAAGCCGGTAAAACCTGGTCTTTCGCATAAGGAAAACGAGGTTGTTACGCAGCCGCATTCAAAAACCACGTTGCAATTGGCAGATGGTACTAAAGTATGGTTGCATTCGAACAGTAAGCTCGTGTACGACAACGAGTCGTTTGGCCAGGAAAACAGGAGGGTTACCCTGATTGGTGAAGCCTACTTCGATGTGGTAAAGAATACGGCCATTCCATTTATCATCAATACCGGCCAGGTGAACATTACCGTGAAAGGAACGGCATTCAACGTAAAAGCATACCCGAAAGACAAAACCGTTGAAACAACACTGGTACGCGGCCTGGTTGAAATTACGACGGTGCAGGACCCTGATAGAAAAATCCTGTTGAAACCCAATGAAAAAATAATTATTCCCGTAGTAAACGATTCTTCTATATCCGTGCCTCAAAACAACTCACCTTCTCCTTTTTCTATTACCAGGCTAAACCCCGCCCAGAAGTCCCCCCCAGAAATATCGTGGATACAGAGTCAGCTCGCATTCGACAATGAAACATTCGGCGAGCTGGCGCCAAAAATGGCCAGCTGGTACAATATCAGCGTAGAATTTCTGAGTGAAGAAGTGAAACAGAAACGGTTCAGCGGAACAATTGAAACAGAAACACTCAGCCAGACTCTGGAAGCCATGAAATTATCCTACCCATTCAGCTACAGAATATTCGATAACGTTTTATACATCGATTCAAAATGATCATTCATCCAAAACTACATAACATGCCATAGCCAGACCAAACAGGAAGGGAAATGCTGGTAACATTTCCCTTTTGAAGAAAATCGGGAAGCGAACGATGCCGCTTCCTTCTTATCTAACATTTCATCTCGAATTTATGAAAAATTGCCGAGCCTTCAGGGTACTCGCTATTCTCAGGTTTTTGTTGCTAATGAAACTCACCCTTCTACTCATCGTAGTCTTCAGCACGCAGGTATCTGCAGCTGCATTCGGTCAGGATAAGATTAACCTGACGCTGAAAAATGTTGAATTGAAAAAAGCCATCACGGCGATTCAGCGGGTAAGCCTGTACCGCTTTCTCTACAACGACGATATTCTTCCAAAAGACCAGCGCGTTTCAATTGCAGCCAGGGATGCAACTATTGAACAGGTGCTCAGCGAAGTGCTGACTGCGCCGCTCACTTACAAGATTATGAACGAAAGGCTGATTGTAATTTCATCTACTGTAACAGCGCCATCGTTCACGGTTTCAGGAATTGTGCAGCTTCGTGATCAATCGGGTTCCTTGACAACTACTTCGGGTATTGTTGTAAGAGAAGCCGGTCAGTCTAACGCTACCGTTACCAACGACCAGGGAGTGTATTCGATAGATATATCGAACGAAAACGCAACCCTGGAATTTTCACATGTAGGATATCGCTCAATCACAATCCCGGTTTCGGGCCGCACAAACGTTGATGTTACACTGGATCCCGAAGTTCAGCAATTGACAGATGTTGTTGTGACAGCACTGGGTATTTCGAGGCAGAAAAAATCGCTCACGTATTCTACGCAAAGCATCAAAGGAGAAGAACTAAGTAACTCGAGGCAGGTAAACATTACCAGTGCCATGACGGGCAGGGTTGCCGGACTTACGATCAACAAAACCAATTCAGGACCCGGCGGTTCGAACAGAATAATTTTTCGTGGAAACAGATCTATCGCGGGAACTAACCAACCATTGATTATAGTGGATGGCGTGCGTATTGATAACGATGCCAAGGCGTTCGCCGATGTAGCTCTTTTTGGCGGACGTGATAATGGTGATGGAATTTCAAACATCAACCCAGATGACGTGGAATCGATGAGTGTGCTTACCGGTGTGTCTGCTGCTGCGCTTTATGGTTCCGATGCGGCAAACGGAGCAATCATCATTACAACAAAACGAGGAACCGCACGTAAAGGTATCGGCATCCAGGTTTCGAGTTCCGCTACGTTCGAAAAGCTGATGATCTTCCCTGAAATGCAGAATGAATATGGGCAAGGAAACAACGGCATTTTCGTAGCGAGCAACGAAAACAGCTGGGGTCCGAAAATGACCGGCCAGGAAGTAATGGATTGGACGGGAAAAACGCAGTCGCTCACACCGCAACCCGACAATTCAAAAGACTTTTTCAAAACAGGCAATGAACTGGTAAACTCCATTTCGATGTCGGGTGGCAATGAAAAAGCACAAACTTACTTTTCCTATACGAACACTTTAAGCAAAGGCGTAATTCCCAACAATGAGTTCAAGCGGAACAATTTTAACTTAAGGCAGTTTGTGAGCCTGACCGACAAACTTACGCTTGATGTAAAGGCGAACTACATTGTAGAGAACATACAGAACCGTCCTCTGTCGGGTGCGGCAAACCGCGCGGTGTCTACCATTCTTTCGATGCCCCGCAGCATTCGCCTATCCGATGTCCGGAATTTTGAAACGCTTAATCCCGACGGAACGCTCACACAGAATTACTGGGCGACGCCGGCACCGGCATTTCAAAATCCATATTGGACAACATTCCGGAACCTGTATGAAAGGAAAAGAAACAGGATCATAGGCCTGGTGGCTTTGAAGTACCAGTTCAGTCCAAAACTTAGCCTGCAGGTACGTAATAGCATAGATTATTATGCCGATAACAGCGAGGAGAAAGACTATAATAATACCTTTTGGCTTACCAACTACATAGGCCAGGGAAACTATGTTGTAAACAAAGAAACAAACAGACAGCTCAACAGCGATGTGTTGTTGAACTTCAACACTCCACTCACTGATAAGTTATCGCTTAATGTAAATGCAGGAGCAAGTCTTGAAAAGTTCAATTTCGAAAGATCAACGCTAAATAACCAGGGGCTCAATGCACCGAATTTATTTGCCACCGCCAATGCCATTGCCCTATCGAACGAACAGTTTCCTTATTTCCCATATATGCCGATTGCCCGCACCGAAAGGCAATCAGTATACGGTGCCGCACAATTGTCATTTAACGATTACCTGTTTTTGGATGTAACGGGAAGAAACGACTGGAACTCTACGCTGCCTGTGCACAATGCCTCTTATTTCTTCCCTTCCGTTGGTATCAGTGGTATAATCAGCGATATGGTTAAGTTACCTGCAGTAATCAGCTACCTGAAGTTAAGAACGTCATACGCGTTGGTCGGTAATGGTACCGGCTTTAACAACCTTAAACCCACCTTTTACTTCGTTCCCGGGGGAAATGGCGGTTTTCTGAATATCGACAGAACGTTGCGGAATGCGAATCTGAAACCCGAACAGACAAGGTCGTTCGAAGCAGGAATAGATCTTTCTCTGCTTTCTAACAAGATCGGCTTCGAAGCAACTTTCTACAAAACAAATACGATAAACCAGATTTTACGTATTCCTGTACCTGATCCCTCTGGTTATTCATCGCGCATTATTAATGCAGGAAATATTCAGAACAGTGGAATCGAATTACTTGCCTTTGCAAGACCCATTCAAACACCATTGTTCAAATGGAACATCAGCGCAAACTTCGGTGCAAATAAAAATAAAGTTCTACGACTGGATTCTTTGTCGAAGGAACCCTTGCTGAGTTCGCCGCAGGCAATTGGTTCAATTCGCGTGGTTGAAGGTGCAAAATATGGAGAACTGTACACGGCAAGCCTTCAACGAAACGCAGGTGGCGAGGTTGTAGTGGGTGCAGATGGTTTACCGCTCGTAGTCAGCGACCAGAATAATTATGTGGGTAACTACAATCCTGATTGGACTGCGGGCATCACAAACACATTCCAGGTAGGGCAGTTTTCATTGTCGTTTCTCGTAGATATCAGGAAAGGAGGAATGGTACTATCCGGCACGCAAATGCTGCTTGCCGCCAAGGGCGTTGCAGACTACACTGCAACAAACAGGGAGTCGGGATTCGTAGTTCCCAATTCAGTTCGTGAAGATGGATCGAAGAACGATATACCCGTAACATCGGAGCAGTATTGGACGCATGTAACGCAGAATTCGGTGGGCGAATTATTTGCATATGATGCCACAAATGCACGATTGCGGGAAGCATCGCTCTCTTATGCCTTACCGTCAAAGTTCACCAATAATTCAGTGATTAAGGGAGCTTCTATTTCGATTATTGGCAGGAACCTGTTTTTCATCACCAACAAGGCCGAAGGATTTGATCCCGAATCATCACTCGGAACCGGTAACAACCAGGGTATTGAATACGCATCAATACCCAGTACAAGAAGCCTGGGGGTTTACCTGAAGGTGAATTTATAATCGTCAAACAGCTTAATCATGAACCGATCAATAAAATATCTCTCCATAGTTTTTGTGGTTCTGCTCTCTGCGAGTTGCACAAAACATTTTGAAGAACTAAATACAGACCCTACTACGCTCAGCGGATTAACACCTACAACTATTCCAAATGCATTTGCGAAAGCAGAATACCAGGGCATTTATGGCGACCCTGGTATCTACCAGCTTGTTCGAAACCTTTTTGTTGATTACTGGAGCCAATACTTTGCCGTAGTAGATCCCGGGATACCAACAGACAGATACTTCCTGCGGGCAGACTGGACCTTCTATCAATGGGGTTCACTTTACAGCAACACATGGCCCACGCTGAAACTTGTTATTGAGGCAACTGAAAACACCGATCGCGAAGCGAATGCAATAGCGAAGATCTGGAAGGTGTATATTTTTCACCAGGCTACGGATTGGTATGGACCCATCCCTTATTTCCAGGCGGGAAATGGCGACCTGAGTATTCCTTATGATTCGCAGGAGGCGATCTACGACGATATGTTCAAGGTGCTCGACTCTGCAGTTAAAACTTTGCAGGCAGCCGATCAGGGGCGTTTGGTTTATGGTGACAATGATTTAATCTTTCATGGCTCTATTCCTAAATGGACAAAGTTTGCAAACTCGCTGAGGTTACGGTTGGCGCTGCGTGTATCGAAGGTAACACCCAATCGTGCACAAACAGAAGCAGAAGCTGCCGTGGCTGCGGGTGTAATGACTTCGAACGATGATATTGCAAAAATGGATGTTGGTCCATCATCACCAAATGGATTGAACCTGATGTCGGGCTGGGGAGGATTCAGGATGAGTGCAGCAATGGAGAGTGTATTGAAAGGATATAGTGATCCGCGGATGCAGAAGTATTACAGCCCTGCACCTGCCACGGGTGAATACAAGGGACTACGAAATGGATTATCAATTGCTCAATTAGCTGAAAGTCCTTTGAACAATGGCGACAACCTTTCGAACGTAGGACCTGACTATGTAGAAGGAAAGGCAAATGAAAACAGGCTTGCAGTGATGTACACAGCCGAGTCGTATTTTTTGCGGGCCGAAGGAGCAGTGAATGGATGGAATATGGGTGGCACAGCGGAGGAATTATACAACAGCGGCATTGCTGCTTCGCTGGAACAATGGGGCGTAACCGACCAGGCAGCTATCAACAGTTATATCAACGGAGGTACATTGCCAATCGCTCTCAACGATTACCTGAATTCGCCGCCCGTAGCAAATATTCCTGTTAAATTTTCGAGCGATCCTGCCGTTCAACGTGAACAGATAGGCACTCAGAAATGGCTCGCTTTATATCCCGATGGTATAGAAGCCTGGGCAGAAATCAGGCGCACGGGATATCCAACATTATACCCGTTGGCAAACTCCGATAACCCGGATCTTCCCGTGCCTCAATACATACGCCGCTTTCCCTACATAGAAAGCGAATACCTGACGAACACAAATGCCGTGATGAACGCGCAAAGCCTACTGAATGGGCCCGATAAGCCGAGTACGAGGGTTTGGTGGAATGTGGAATAAGTGAAAGGTGGGCGGTGAAAGGTGAAAGGTCATTGCCGTTTGCCGCCAACTCTATTTAAATACCTGAGCCATCGCATCTGTGATCGTTGACATATACTCGCGATATTCTGCATAATCGGGTTGCACTCCGATTAAACAATGAATCTGGCCGGCGAAACATTTATCCCAGACTGTGACGCCGGCCTTTCTAAGTTTTTCGGCATATCGAATTCCATCATCACGTAGCGGGTCGAACTCTGCGTTGATTATAACCGCGGGTGGTAATCCGCTAAAGTCGCTGGTGATAATTGGTGAAACTTCAGGATTATTTGTTTCACCCGGTGCATACAACTCAACAGAAAAGTAGCAGGCATCTTTCGTCTGAAAATACCCCGTTGCATTTTGCTGGTACGATTCAGACGTTTCCATGTTCTCGGGTCGCAGATCAGCAGGCAGTCCATTCATCACCTGCAACCTTATTTTATTTGCAAATCTCCTTTCCTGTTTTGCCTTTTGCGAAACGACTGCTACCAGGTTAGCTCCGGCACTATTTCCCATTAACACAATCTTTCCCGTATCGCCATCATACTCTCCTGCATGTTCTGCAATCCACTTGAACGCATTGTAACTATCGTTTACAGCAGCGGGATATTTATGTTCAGGTGCTACGCGGTAATCAACTGCAAACAAAACAGCATTCAAAGCTTTTGCCTCTCTCCAAAACATATGTTCAAGTCCAACAATCAACGGCGAGACAAAACCGCCGCCATGATAATTGATAACCACGGGTAAATTCTTACCGTGCGTAGGGTTAAATACAAGAACAGGAATGCTGTCTTTGGTTACTTTAATCCGTTTAACATCTTCCGTTGGATAAGGAATTGGCGGGGGACCTGCAAATTTGATCTGTTCAATCGGCATCTTCCTGAGCTCTTCAAGAGAGAAGTCTTTGTAACCAATGAATTTCAGAAAATTTGCAATTCGCGGATCGAGTTGGCGAGAGCCGCAAGCCTGACCATTAGCTTCACCGAATGATCCAAGAAAAATTGCGAGAACTATTGATAAAATCAACTTATTCATATAAGGAGGGGTTGAAATTTTGTGAAGGCAGGCCACGGCTACAATTCCTGTGAACATTATTCAGGCGGAGCCCACTTGCCCGATTCAAAGGTGATATATTCTTCCGTCTTTTACGGTAATTATCACAAAACCATTATCATTTGTCAGTTGCGAGAGATCAATACTAATGCGTACCCAATTTTCTTCATTGACATTGGATATTAGCCGCAGGAATTTTCTTTATCCCATCGCCATCATCTATCTTGTCGTGGTAATTGTTCACTATGGCATTTCTTACGATCGAATCTTGCGTCTGCTACGTTAACAGTACTATTTAGCGGCAAGTGTAGTGGTTTTCATAAATAAACGGTCGGCCATTCTTTTATCGTGACCATAAACATCGTTTCTGAATTGAAGGCGCCCTTCACGATCAACCCATGCAGTGAAGTAAGTGATAAAAACGGGCACATGCCCGGTCAGCGTTACCCATTTCTCCTTACCTGCCGACATAGCCGCACGAATCTTTTTATCTGTCCATGTTGTATCGTTGCGCAATAGGAATTGTGCCAATGCAAACGGATCGCTTATGCGAATACAACCATGGCTGAATGCCCGGTTGGTTTCCTTAAAGTACGATTTGGTGGGTGTATCATGCAGGTAGATGTTGTAGTTGTTGGGGAACAAAAATTTCACTTCACCAAGCGCATTGCTGGCTCCCGGAAGCTGGCGGATCACTGGTAACCCATTACTCATGCCGGTCTTTTCCATACGCGACCTGGCCAGGTAGTTGGGATTCTTTCTCAATTCGGGTAAGATCTCGTTACGCACAATGCTGGCAGGCACATTCCAATAGGGACTGAATACCACATATTTCAATTCGTCGCTGAAGATTACTGTTTTGGTAGCAGATGTGCCCACAATTATGTTCATGCGTAAAGCAATGCTGTCGCCTTCGAATACCTGTAGTCTGAACGACGGAATGTTAGCAAGAATCCATGCGCCTTGCGGTTGGCGCGGCAACCAACGCATACGCTCCATATTGATCATGATTTGTTGAATTCGTTGCCGGAAGGGAACATTCAACTGCGCGATTGTGGCGGGCCCGATCACACCGTTCGCCGTAAGTCCAAATTGCTGCTGGAATTGTATTAAAGAATCTTTGAGCTCTTTCGTAAATACAGCGGAACTGTCATCGGAAGGAAATAATCCAAGTAGCTTCAACTTTGTTTTCACATTCACGATAATGCTGTCATTATCGCCTACCTCAAGTTTTTTGCGCGCACCCAGCGAAATCGAGTCCCATTTTCCCTTTTCCGCCATTTTTGAATAAAAAACCAACTTCTCTCTAAGCAGGCGGTATTGTGGATGGAGGGGTTCCCAATCATGTCCATCATACTTGCTCCCTGAAACCAACGTGTCGAGTAATGCAGATACATCAACCTTTCGTCGTGGAATGTGCCATTGCAATTCAGCCGGATTGAGGTTACCCAGATATTTCGCGAAAGCGTAATCAAAAAACAACTTGGTTAGCTTCAGTTCAACGGTTCTTGCCACTTCTGGTTTGATGACAGTCGTGGTATCGGTGAGCCAGTTCTGTAAATGATGCTTTAACAGAGTATCAGACGCTGGTGCATTAACGGCATATGCATCGTAATCCTGGTACAAGTTCCAGAGCATGCTGGCGTGTTCGGTAAGTCCTTTTTCGTCGAACCAGGCATATTGGTAGTTACGGCTGTTGTAGAAGTTCCTGATGAGCATATACGCCGTGTCTGTAATCCCTGCGCTGTCTATAAACCGCATCACCGTCTGGCTGTCGAGCTTCAGCCGGTTGAACGCGTTATTTACGGTGATGGTAGTATCGCGGGGAGTTTCAGGAATAGCGAGCTCTACTTCCTGCGACTGGCACGATGCAACGAAATAAGAAGCTAATACGACAATAAAGACACGCTTGAGCATAACAGTGGAACCTGGTTGGTGTTTGGCCAATGGTAACGAATATTTTAGCGTTTTATTCTTAGCACGACAGATCGTCGGAACGAAGGCAACCTGAGAGTTCCATTTTCAGATTTCATCGTGGACCATTTATCATTCCATGGGTCATAAATATCCAGCTGCTTCGTAATGTTTAGCAAAGGTAGATTGATTTCTGCATCGTCCACAATTGACGGAACAATACCTTGATCAAGTTCAGTTCGCCATGTACTTTCTTTATCCCGAATCCACAACAGCGTATGTTCTTTGCCGGACAGTTCGTATATCCGGAACCGATCCGTTTCTTTGAACAAGGGAACAAAATTTTCCTTCGCAGCGTCGATATCTTTCACAGCTTCAGCAAACCTTCGGTAGTGGAACCAGAGATTGTTTTTGTGTACATAGCTTTCCCAATGCCAGCTCATGCCGGGGGCAGCTGCACCACTGAAGAACGGAGCAAACAGGAGGTCGTGCAGCAATATTCCTGCTGTATCTCTGGCGTATAACTTAAAAGGTCCGGTATGCCTGGGTTCTACCGCACCGGTTTCAGCTACGATGATTGGTTTTTTGAGTGCGAACTCCTGCAGATCGCGCACTGCAGAAGAAGCAATTTCGTCCATCGAACCACTACACACTTTAAGCTTTGCACCGAGGTCGAGGTATCGATGCACCTGGGCCACTTCGTTACCGGGCAGTTTCATCATTCGTTCGTATAGTTGTCGAACCTGTTCTGTGTCGAAACTGCCTAAACTCTGCATAACAAGGTTCTGCGGAAAAGCCTGCTTCACTGCGGAAAGCATCGTTGTGTTCCATTCAAAGAATATTTCGTTTTCCGGACCTTTTACCGCATCCATTTCATTCCACAATTCCCATCCAAAGAACAATGTGTCGGTGCCGTATCGTTCCTGGTAGTATTTCACTTTATTTAAGAACAGGTCTCTGCCTGCCTTTGTAGAAAGATATTGGCCAATACTATCGAGTGGACCACCATTCGATTTATGATATGCGAACTTAGTGGCCCATCGCTGTGGATTTTCTTCAAGCGTAAGGCTTCTGAAATGTTCAAGTGTAAGTTTGATGCGTAGGTTATACTTGCGGGCAAGGGCAATGTACCTGTCGATACGTTTGGCCTTTTCTTCGTTGTATTTGCCTGCTTCTGTTTCAACATCCCAGAAGTTTTGGCTTAGCCATATGCGAATGTAGTTGCCCCGGTTTTCGGATAAATTTTTCATCCAGGCTTCTATTTCCGCGAATGCAGTGTCGGCATTTGAACCTCCACCACCTGGATTGATCAGGTTTATGCCGATCGGAATATATGTGGTTCCATCGCTTAAGGCAAAGTACGCAGGATTGTTTTTACTTACTTCAACATACCGCTGAGCCGACGCCGCCAGGTTGATGAACATGGCAGCAATGATAATGTAGGAACGCATCCTTTAAGTTAACATAAACGTTCACATGAACGATGGATTGGTGGCATGTGTTTTTTGCAGGTACTGTAAAGAGAGTAATAACAAAACAGGTAAAACCTGAAAACATGGAGAATAACAACACAAAAGATCCACATCGCGATGCACCATCGGTTGGCAGGGAAGACAAACACATCAACTTCCGCGAAGAGGGAGAAAAAGCCGGAAATTCCGGCGGCGGTGCAGATCTCCGGAACCAGGAAGATGAGCAACGCAGGAATAAAACGAATGAAGGAATTGAGGAAGGCAGACCTTTTGAAAAAAGAGAGTTGAATGAAGATGAAACGTACTGATGGAAATATGACCTACTAGCCAGTTACTTTGCCTGCCACAGGAATTATTAACTTTATAGAAGCTACTACCCCATGTAAGGCGCTGCCGCAACCCGGATGAAACAGCAGTTTCTCCTTAAATGCAAGCGGTATGGAAGCCGAAAAAATCGTGTTTGTAACCGGCGCAACCGGCAGGCAGGGAAGCGCCGCTGCCATGTATCTCTCACAAGCTGGATTTCAGGTAAGGGCTCTCACCAGGAATCCAGGTAGCCGTAAAGCAGAATCGCTGAAAGAATTCGACATCGAGGTAGTGAAAGGCGATCTCAATGTTGTAGATAGTTATCGCAACTACCTGAAAGATGCACACGGTTTATTTAGTGTCCAGACTTACGAAAACGGCATTAAACGCGAGCTCGACCAGGGTTTGGCATTAGCGAGGGTTGCCAAAGAGGAGGGCATCAAACATTTCGTTTATTCTTCTGTGATATTGGTCGATTTGCATGAGGGCGTACCGCACCTGCAAACTAAATTCGAGATCGAAAATTTTATCCGGTCCAGTGGTATTCCATTCACCATCCTCAGACCAGCTTCGTTCTTCGAAAACTTCCTGATCCCCCAGGTAAAAAAAGGAATACACAAGGGCAAACTCGTTCAACCAATGGAGCAGAATACGGTGTTGCAGTATGTATCGGTAGTGGATATCGGGAAAGCGGTTGCGCAGGTGTTTCATGGCGCGGAGAAGTACCATGGAAAGATAATACCGGTTGCCAGTGAACAGTTGACAACACAGCAGGTGGCTGAGCGTTTCTCGCAGGTATTACAAAAACCGGTGAAGTATGAAAAATTGCCCAGTCTCATTGCGCGACTTGTTCTGGGTAAATCGGTATATGCAATGTTTAAAAAACTGGATAAAGAAAACCTCTTCAAACAAAACACAGAAACATTTCGCCCACAATTCAACAACATGCTGAGCCTAGAAGATTGGATCCGTTTACATTTTGAAGAATAAATACATATCACAGCATTTGTGTCGCAATTCGCCTTTAAATTGTCCTGATAACCCCCGCTACGGTGTCATATCAAACGTTATGTTTGTATATACCTGTCTTGAATGAAATCTGCTGAATTCATTGCCTTGTCCGGCTGCACGATGACGCTCACAGCTCTTGGAATCGATGTTATGTTGCCTGCATTTGCTGAAATCCGCAGTCATTTTGGTCTTGAGGCAGGATCGACAGAAACGGCCCATATAATCACCTTCTTTTTTATGGGTCAGATTGCACAGATCATTTTCGGTACCCTTTCAGATAGCTATGGGCGTATACCTATCCTGCGCATAGGATTCCCGCTGTATATCATCGGCGGAATTGCTGCGGCGATTGCACCTGATCTTCCCACAATGTATGCTGCTCGGTTTGTAGCAGGTATGGGTGCTTCATCGTTGCTGATGATTACTGTTGCCGGCGTGCGCGACCGGTTTGTCGGAGATCAGATGGCGCGGATTATGTCGCTAATCTTCACGATTTTCCTATTCACGCCTGTCGCTGCTCCATTTTTAGGTATTGCTATTTTATCCTTTTCAAACTGGCAGGCAGTGTTCCTTGCACCGCCGGCTTTTGCTGTTATCATTTTTTTCTGGTCTCTCCGTTTGAAGGAGTCGCTACCGCCGAACCAGCGGATTCGGCTTAGCTGGAGCAATATTGCAGCGTCAGTGAAAACGGTAATTACCAACCTTGTGTTCATCCGGTACACAACAATAACTACACTCTTATTCACGGCGCTGAGTTCATATGTATCGAGTTCGGAACATATTATTGGTGAGATCTATGGAAAACCAGGGTGGTTTGCCTGGATATTTGCGGGAATGGGTTTGCTGATGGCAAGCTTTACGTATGTGAACTCGTGGCTCACCGGGCGCTTTGGTGCGAGGCGTACCATTCGCGGTCTTTTGCTTGTCTACTCTGCTGTAAGCATAATGTTGCTTTTGGCAACATTCACCTATGGTGACCCACCTGCAATGACATTGTTTTTTATTCCTCTTTGTGTGCTTATGGCTCTCAACCTGGCGGTGGAACCGAATAGCAGCGCACTGGCAATGGAGCCGATGGGTAAAATGGCAGGTACCGCTTCTGCAGTTTATGGTACCTGTTTCTTTTTTGTTGGCGCCTCATTGGGTTCAATAATCAGCGAGTTGATGATACATAAGGTAATGCCAATTGTTGCAAGCCTGGTGATTATGGGCCTTGTTTGCGTTACCCTGGTAATGACTGACGTAAGGCCATTCGGCAGGGTGGAGCATTGAGGGCGAGGGGTGTAGAGTCAGCCGTGAGAATTAAATGGTGAGAAGTGAGCGGTGAAAGGTGAAAGGTGAGCGCATTGCTTGCGCGCCGTTCATCCCAATTTGGCCATTTAGCTCAGAACATTGTTTTTATTGCATTTGAATTAGCGCCCAATTAGCCGGATTTTTAAAAACAAGTCAAAACTTTTATGCAACGCATCATTCTGTTCGGTCTGTTACTTCTAAATGTATCAAGCTACTCCCAGGACCTTTATGTTCCGCGCGATGTTAAGCGGGCATATGAAAAAGGAACACGCTCATTCAATGGCAAGCCAGGAAAAAATTACTGGCAGAATACAGCCAGATACAACATCAATATAAAAGCAACACCGCCCTCGAAAACTGTTGTAGGTCACGAACAGATCACCTACATCAATAACAGTCCGGATACACTGAAGGAAATTGTGCTGAAGCTGTTCATGAACATCCACAAACCGTCTGTCACACGAGTATTCGATCCATTCCCGGAATACCTGACTTCGGGTGTTACAATAGACACTATTACAATCAATGGAACAGCGGTAAAATTTCCAAAGAATGCAGGCACAGTGATGCCTCTTACCTTGCAAAAACCATTGCCTGCAAAGGATTCCGTTTCGATGTCGGTTTCGTGGAGATACAACCTTGCCGTGCATCAGCCAGGTTCGCGCGAGGGAGCGATCGACAGTTCTACTTTTTTCATCGCGTACTTTTATCCTCGTGTGGCAGTGTATGATGACTACCGTGGTTGGGACAAATCTCCTTTTATAGACTTTCTTGAATTCTACAACGATTTTAGCGACTACACGCTACAGGTGGAGGTTCCCCGTAATTACGCTGTATGGGCAACCGGCACGCTCAACAATGCCTCCGAAGTACTGCAGCCGGAAGTGGCGGCCAGGTTCAATCAATCTTTGAACTCTGACGAGGTAATTAAGATAGCAACAGCAGCACAAATGAAACAAGGTGCGGTGACGGCATCTAATGATTTTAACACCTGGAAGTTTACATCTTCGAATATTCCTGATGTAGCAGTAGCCATTAGCAACCACTATGCATGGGATGGAGGTAGTGTGGTGGTGGATAAATCTTCAAATCGCAGGGCATCCGTTCAGGCGGCCTATCACGACACTGCGCAGGACTATCATCACATGGTGCGCTTCAGCAAAGACATTTTGCGTTGGCTTTCATTCAACCTGCCCGGAGTTCCTTATCCTTACGAAAAGACGACAATAGTGCAAGGGTACGCAGATATGGAATACCCCATGATGGTGAACGATGCAAGTTTTGAAGACACGAGCTTCTCAAAATTCGTTGCCATGCATGAACTCGCTCACACCTACATGCCTTTCTACATGGGCATAAATGAAAGCCGCTATCCGTTTATGGATGAAGGATGGGCAACTGCATTGGAATTACTATATAACACTGAAGAAATGGGTGAAGCTGCAGCATCGGGTATGTTTAAAATGTTTCGGGTTAACAACTGGACCAAAGATTTCTCGCAGGAACAAGACATGCCGATCATCACACCCGCCGGCAACCTTAATGTAGTGGGAGGAGGTAACAACATGTATGGTAAACCTGCATTGGGATACCTTGCATTGTATGATCTACTCGGTAAAGAGAGTTTTAAAAAAGGTTTGCATGAATTTATGAATACATGGAAAGGCAAACATCCCACACCCTGGGATATGTTTACCACCTTCAACTCGGGAGCCCGTCAAAATCTTAACTGGTTCTGGAACAGCTGGTTTTTCTCAAATGGTTATATAG
>JAFAGE010000183.1 GCA_023423015.1 Bacteroidota bacterium | reverse complement strand
GCAATTGGTCATCGGTTCTCACCGCGAATACCCAATTGCGCATCCAATCGTAAACAAAAAATGCCTTGTCGTAGTATGCAGGTAATGCTCCGGGAGATGCATTTGATTTGTTGTAGTGATATACTGGGCCACCCATTGCACATCTTCCACCTTCACCCAATAATGGGAATTGTTCTGATTCGCTATATGGATACCATATCATCGCCTTTACCGGTGGAGGAAGCGTTTGTAAACCCGTGTTATTCGGTGAATTGTTTTCTGGTGCTTCTACTTTAAAAAGCTCTCCTGTTTGCTTTGTAGCAAAATTTGAATCATGGTAAGCTTTGGTGTCGCCAACAAAATAAGGCCATCCGTAGTTACCGGGTTTGCGAGCCTGGTTGAATTCGTCGTAACCTCTCGGGCCATGGCGGCTATCCGTACCGGCATCAGGACCAATCTCGCCCCAGTAAACCGTTGAAGTGAGCGTATCTACGGCAATACGATAAGGATTTCTGCATCCCATCACATATATCTCCGGCCTGGTCTTCTCCATTCCTTTTGGGAACAGGTTTCCTTCCGGTATGGTGTAGCTTCCATCGGGCTCCGGATGGATTCGTAAGATTTTTCCACGCAGATCATTGGTATTCGCCGAAGAGCGTTGAGCATCGAATGTGTGCCTGCCTTCACGCTCGTCGATTGGCGCATACCCGTCCGATTCAAACGGAACTGTATTATCCCCGGTAGAGATATACAAATTCTTATCACGGTCCCACGCCAGTGAACCACCTGTGTGTGCACTTACTTCAAGATCGATCGGTATTTTAATGAGAATTTTTTCCGATGCCGTGTCAAGTTCTCCCGAAGACGTTAGCTTGAAGCGCGATACGTTCTGATGAAACTGATCGCCGGTAGAAGAGCTGTAGAAGAAATAAATAAAATTATTTGTCGCGAAATCGGGATCCAGTGTCACCCCGATCAACCCGTTCAGATATTTTTCAACGGCTTTCACCGGGAACTCGCGTAACAGTTTTGTACTGTTCGTAGCAGGTGAATACACATAACACCTTCCTCCCCTTTCCGTAATGAACACGCGACCATCCGGCGCCACCGCCAGTTCCATCGGTTCATTAAGATCGTTAGTCAGAATTGTTTTCGTGAACCTGTTGTCTTCCGGAGCCTTCAGTTCCGGTTCCGAAATCGTTTGCGATGCAGGTACAACGGGTGCTGAGGAGGATGCCGCATCCGGAGCGGGTGTTGTTTTCAACGATTTACATGCAACAAATATGAGTAACAACATCAATGCTCCCAATACTACATCGGGGAGACTACGCCTTGAATTCATTGGGTGAATTTAAATACTATCGCGATTAATCCCGCAAACTACTTCTTTAATGATTCAAGATATACGACTACATCAGCCAGTTCCTGTTTCGAAAGCACCTGGTGCATGGCCGGCATCATCGATTCTTCTTTTTTCACTGAACTTTTTACATCGGATACTTTGATTTTCTGCGACGCTCCTCCCGGCATTCTCAGCTCGATATCCGTTTCGGTGCGACTCGACAATATTCCAGAATACACCGATCCATCCTTCATGACTACTTCATAGGTTTCGTATCCGAAGCTGATCCCGGCATTTGGTTTTACTAAAGATTCGAGCAAACTTTCTTTGGCCAGTTTGGAACCTATCTGGGAGAGATTGGGACCGAAATTGAAACCTTCGCTGCCTACCTGGTGACAAACCGCACAATTGGTTTTGAATACCGACTTTCCATTTGCAGGATTACCCTTTACCGAAGCAAGATCGTTCATGGTTGGGACCGCTGCCTGCTGTTGCTCCTGTTCTGCTCCGGGTAAATAAGATTTTGCTTTTATGTAAACTGTTTTTCTCCAGGCATTCTTCAATCCATCAACGGCCGGGGAAATCATCGGCTCAGGAATTTTTTTGCCTTCGAGCAGTTTCAATACATGGTCTTCACCACTGAAACTTCCACCCATACTTCTAAGTGCAGTTTCACGAATGGCTACAGGTAGTTTTGTAGAGAACGCGGTGTTCTGTAAAATGCCGATTGACTCCCTGCTTCCAACGCGACCTAAAGACCAAAGAATATTTTTTGCTGCCACAGTATCCGCTCCGGAAATGGCATCCTCAACGATATTGCGTCCGTTAAACGACAACAACAATTCGGCTGCATCGGAACTGATACGATACTCTTCATATGCTGTTGACGACATTCTAAGCAGTTCTGGTTTTGCCTTAGAATATTCATACCGGTCCACCAGCGAAATATATTCAAATGTATTTTTCGTTGCATTCAGAATCTCTTCCAACGCCTTTGTTGCATTTGCCGATGCATAAATTGACTTTGGATCCAGGTGTCTCAGCAGAAGCTTCGTCATACCGGTATCCCGGCCATAATTGTCTTCCAGCATACCCAGCAGGAACCGCGACTTCTCAGGTCCTTTATTGAAATCAAACGCACGGAAGTACCTTAAACGGTCTTTATATGATATGGAGGTATCCACTGCAAGTTTTGCAAGGAATCTAACCGCACTATCGGTGCGTGCACGCCACACAATGTCGCGACCAGCTTCCGTTTTGGTTGGATCAGGTACGGTTTCCAGGTATTTTCCAAAGTAGCTGTCCCACTGACGATCAGCACCAATTCCCAATGCTTCGAGGTACCACCTGTCGTTACCATTATGTTGCGTTGCAAGAGCGCTCCATAATTGTGGTGCAGCGTTATTTTTCGAATGGCGAAGTGCGATTGCACATTCGCGACGAACATGCGCGTCTTTATCTGCACTCAGCTTCGTGATAATTTCAATCACTTTGTTTTTGTCACCCGCCTGGCGTGCTGCTCTAAGCCCGGCTATCCTGATTTCCGGAATCTGATCGGCAACTGCCTCATCGATGTATTTGTTTCCGTCGCGCATTTTAGCCAGCACCCAGAAAGCACGTGCCCGCATACGTGGATTGGAAGACGACTTCCATAATTTTTCCAATTCAGGTTTTGCATTATTACCCATTTTCTGCAAAGCATGCCATGCATTATAACGGACCGCCAGGTTTGGGTTTTGTAATGCTGCTATCGCACCTGCAGGTGTTGAATAATCCTGTTTTGGAATTGTATAGGATTTTCCTTCAGGAGCAAGCCTGTAGATACGTCCACGCTGCTGGTCGCCGGCCTGGTGGCCACCTACCCCGGGATCGTACCAATCGGCAACAATGAGCGATCCATCCGGTGCAACGCATATATCAGATGGCCTGAACCATTTGTCTTTGGATCCATCCAGCAGATTCGCGATCGAAGCAGAATATCCCGCACCTGATTTACGAACCGGGTATGCCCGCACTATGTTAACACCGGGGTCGGCATGGATAATCTGATTCCTGAATGCCTCCGGCAACAGATCACCTTCATAAAAAACCAACCCTGTTGGAGAACCGGCGCCGGTTTGTAAAAGGTTGGGAACAACACCAGGATCATTCAAATGCCAATGCCTGAACATAATTGAGTCTTCCATGTTTGTTCTCGCTGCCTGCCATCCTGCACCGGTAAGTTCATCCTGGTATCCGTAATTACCATAATCCATTACATAGTTGATGCGAACACCACGGTTACCATCGTCGTCATTATCACTTTGCCACATGGTGCCATAACTGTCAACAGCAACTTCGTAGTTGTTGCGGAAGTTTTGCCCAAGGCATTCCACCTGGCTGCCATCAGGATTGCAACGGAACACCATTCCCTGCCGGTATTTTCCCGGACCAATTTCATCTCCATCCTGGTCGCGAACCACTCTGCCGTTTTTATCTTTTAATGTTTCTCCTGCGTTTCCGAAGTTGAAGTACAATATGCCGTCGGGGCCCGCAATGAAGGTGTGCATTCCATGATCGTGTTGTTCACCTCCGATTCCCTGGAACAATATCTCTTTGCGATCTGCGCTGTCGTCATTATTTGTATCGTGGAATATCCATACATAGGGACTTTGCGAAACAAACACGCGATTTCCCAGCACACATATGCCCAGAGGCGCATTGATTTCGGGGCCCTGGTAAAAGACTTTGCTGGTTTCGGTTTTGCCGTCGCCATCTTTATCTTCAAGAATGAGGATGCGGTCGCCCGCAGAATTTATGGGGTTACCGTTGATATCGGGCCGGTAGTTGTAGGCTTCGGTAACCCAGATGCGTCCGCGATCGTCAACATCAATATTGGTAGGATTTTTCAGCATTGGCTCAGTGGCCATCGCGGTCACAGTAAGCCCTTCGGCTACACGCAGGCTTTTCAGCGCGTTCTCCGGAAGATGCCTTGATTCTTCATCCAGTGTGTCGGTGTTGTCGGATTGGTTTTCAGAAGATGCGTTTTGCTGGCAGGAGGTAAGTGAGATGATGCACAGCATTAGTAGTACAGAGGTAACGAGCAATAACCTGCCCTTGAATGCCGGAACTTTCATTAAGCAATCGTTTTTGTGACGAGGGTAAATGTAATGGAATAATCAATTATTCGCATTCTGTACCAATCAAACCGGTATGGCCTGCCATTTTACTCGAATTGAATTCGTCCAAATCGCTCAAAATCATGAAAGTTGGCTCGTGTTTCCTGCCATAACCATGAAGCATACTGGCTGCCGTCGTAGTCGACACGGTAAAAGTTTGCTCTCCATATCATGCCGGGGGCAGGTATGTTGTTGCGAAGAGGATATAGCAATTTATATGGAACGAAGAATTCAGCTGTCCATTTATTAACAACGTCGCCAGTCTTTTCAATGTGGGTTTTATGAACCACTTTCCTATCCTGCTCATAATAGAACGGCATCCAGCGGAGCAACTCACCATTTACGTTTGAGATCAATAGCGGCAATTCAAAGTTCCGGGGAGACACCTCATACTCAAAATAGGAAGGCAACGTTGTGTCGGAATGAAAGAAGACTTCAACTACATCTTCTTTCCACAAATCCATGAAGTCTTTATTCATGGTAGATGTTATTTTCCGGTCTTCACATTCAAACAGGAAGTACATTCCTTTGCCGGAATACATCATTTTTACCTGCGTCTTATAATCTTGCTTGCCTTTTTTGTACGCTTTCAGCTTCAACCACTGAGTATTTTCCCAGTGCTTACTATTCCCTTTTCCGGTAACCTCGAAGTCGTTTGTTCTTACCACGCGCCACAAACCATCATCCTGTCCAAATGATGAGACAGCCATCACGAGTGCCACAACAGGCAGAATGAACTTAACAGAACCAGAAGAAAACGACATGGCGGAAGGTTTGATCTCCCGAACTTAAGGAAAGACGAGTACCTGGCAAACGGAAATTGGAGTTTATCGGCAAAGTCTGGAAACGGGAAACGGCAATACGATGAAAGGGCAAAAGGCAGAGAAAAATTTCCATTCTCTCATCTGCCTTCTGCTATCTGCCAAAAATCACGGGTGGTACAAAAAATGCAACCCCTAACTGATCATTAATCACTAAAACATTATGTTATGGCAGGCGATAAAGGATACGCCCTGATTACAGGGGCGACAATGGGGATCGGGTACGAACTTGCGAAATTGTTTGCCCAGGATGGTTACAATCTTGTGATTGTAGCCCGTACACAGGAAGATCTCGACAAACGGAAATCAGAATTTTCTCAACAATACGGCATCGATGTAATATCAATTGCAAGCGACCTTATTAATCCCGACGCAGCATTCCGGCTGTATGAAGAAGTAAAACGACAAAACATCATTGTGAATGTGCTGGTGAACGATGCAGGTCAGGGACAGTATGGCTTGTTCGTAGAATCAGATATTCACAGGCTGCTGGAAATTATCCAGCTCAATGTTTCTTCTCTTACTGTTCTTACACACCTGTTCCTGAAAGACATGGTAACCCGTAACGAAGGTAAAATTCTTCAACTCGCTTCCATTGCTTCTGAACTCCCCGGTCCATGGCAGGCAGTATATCATGCTACCAAAGCATATGTACTTCATTTTACCGAAGGGGTGATCCGGGAATTGAAGGGTACAAACGTAACTATGACGGCACTACAACCTGGCGCAACAGACACAGACTTCTTCAATAAAGCGGATATGCAGGAATCAAAAATACTCGACACAAAATTGTCGAATCCTGTTAAGGTAGCAAAAGATGGTTATGAAGCATTGATGAAAGGCGACGATAAAGTGGTATCGGGCTTTAAGAACAAAGCCATGGTGGCAAGCAGCAATGTTATGCCCGACACGATGATCGCTGCCCAGATGGACAAGATGCAGGAACCGAAGTGAGCGGTGAAAGGTGAAAGGTGAGAGGTGAAAGGTGAAAGGTGAGAGGGTTTCACTTGTAAATCCCCTGCAAATCCTTTTCAAACAACGTATAAGGATCTTCGTAAAATTTTATGAAATCGGGTACGCTGCTGTGGCCCGGGTATGGAGCATAATAGTGAGTGGCACTGTTCCGGTCGTTGCGCCATACTAAAACGTAAGCAAGGCGTTTGTTGTCGCTCTTCATTACTTTCAGCAAAACATCTGTCCACCATGACGCATTTGGAATGGATTCTAAACCGGTTTCTGTAAATGCAGCAAGTTTACCAGCCTTCATTGCAAAGTCAGAGACGATTTTCAACTTCTTTGCCGCAAGTTCCACCCGGTATCCGTCTCTTCCCATGTCGCCATAATTATCCATACCCACCATATCTACCCATTCATTTCCGGGATAACGCTCCAGGAACTGTTCTTCCGAAGTGAAATTATTGTCGGGTGAAAATGCATAGATAAAGTTGTGCACGTTCATGCTGTCGCGCAAAAATGACACGGTAAATTTCCAAAGCGAAATAAATTCCTCTCGTGTGGCATGCGGTTTACCCCACCAGAACCATCCTCCATCAAACTCATGAAAGGGCCGGAATATCATTGGAACAGCTTTGCCATCGGCACCTTTTGTATTAATCGCCCATTCAGCAATGCCGCGCAGAATATCTTTATATTGTTCATGAGCTTCTCCACCGGGTATGATATATTTCACAGCAGGTTTCGACACTCCATCCTTCCAATAAAATCCACCTTCAGAAACCGGGTTGGAAAAATGCCATGCAACAGTTACCACTCCTCCCCTGTTATAGG
>JAFAGE010000150.1 GCA_023423015.1 Bacteroidota bacterium | reverse complement strand
AATCGAAACAGTTATTTGAAAAAGCCCTGGTACTTGATCCTGACGACGACTCGCTGAAGGTTGGTCTGGGAAGTTGCTACATCTTTGGCAACATCGCCGACAATCCCATGCAGGGGATAATGTTGATCAGGGAAGTTGCCGAAAAGGATCCTTCGAACATGTATGCACAATACATGCTGGGAGTTGGTGGTTTGATTTCGGGCCAGCTCGACCGGGCAATTGAACGCCTGTCGCTCGTTGCCGGAAAACAACCCGACAATATCGAAGTGAAACTTATGCTGGCCGAAGCATATGAACGGAAGGGCGACAAGCCAAACGCCGTCAAATGGTACGAGTCGGTAAGATCACAGATCAGTAATCCTGAAATTGTGACAGAAATCGACAAGCGGATTCAGGCACTCAGAAAATAACCGTTACATTATTAATATTATTTAAAAGAATTGTTTAACTAAAATCATTGGTGACTTATGCCTTGTGGAAAAAAAAGGAAGCGTCATAAAATTGCGACGCACAAGCGTAAAAAGAGACTGAGAAAGAATCGTCATAAGAAGAAGAGCCGCTAATTTTCTTCCGTGCACCAGGGCCTTGCCAAGGCCCTCCTTCTTGTCGCTGAATCTGTCATTTGCCTTTTATTGCCTCCGCTTACCCGGCTAAATACCTGGCATTTAACTCCACTTCAGCTAACACCATTAGTGATGATGGCTAGACGCAAAAGTGATTACGCTTGAATAAGGAATTAATCATAAATGCTGCTCCCGTAGGCGTGGAAATCGCGCTTTTGGAAGACAAAAAACTGGTAGAACTGCATCACGAAAAAACCGATGCCAGTTTTGCCGTAGGCGACCTTTACCTCGGAAAGGTAAAAAAGCTTATTCCCGGCCTTAATGCCGCGTTTGTAGATGTTGGATTTGAGAAAGACGCATTCCTTCATTACACAGACCTTAGCCCATACGCGCGATCGCTGCTCAAGTTTACTCAACTTGCTATCAACGACAATAGTGCGAATGGATACGACTTTGCCTCTTTCACTGTTGAACCCGAAATAATTAAAACGGGAAAGATCAACGAAGTGCTGAGCGGTAAACCGAATATCCTCGTTCAGATTCTGAAAGAGCCTATCGCTGCAAAAGGTCCGCGTCTGAGTTGTGAAATATCTCTTCCCGGCCGTTTTGTAGTGATCACGCCTTTTAACGACATCGTGGCTGTATCCCGGAAAATCCATTCAGCTGAAGAGAGAAAACGTCTCCAGAAAATTGTCGAGTCGATAAAGCCAAAGAATTTCGGCGTTATCGTTCGCACAGCTGCTGAAGGAAAGAATACAGCAGAATTGCATGAAGACCTCACCATGCTCGAAGAAACCTGGAAGCTGATCCAGAAAAATCTGAAGGGAGCTGTTCCACCCGCAAAGGTGCTGAGCGAACAAACGAAAACGACGAGCATGCTTCGTGATCTTCTTAATGAAGATTTCAACAAGATCGTTGTTAACGACCGCAACCTCTTCAACGATACACGGAACTACATCCAACGAATCGCTCCCGAAAAGTCAGACATCGTTTCTTATTACCACAACGGCCTTCCGATATTCGATCAGTTCGGCATCACCAAGCAAGTGAAAGCTGCTTTCGGAAAAACAGTAAATCTTCCAAGTGGTGCATACCTGATTATTGAGCACACAGAAGCACTGCATGTCATCGACGTGAACAGCGGCTACAAAAGTGTGAGCAACAACCAGGAACAAAACGCACTCGAAACTAATATGGAAGCTGCTGCAGAGATTGCACGCCAGCTGCGCTTGAGAGACCTGGGTGGAATTATCGTGGTAGATTTTATTGACATGAAGCTTCCTGAAAACAAACGCCGCCTCATGGAGGCTATGGAAGAATTCATGCGCCCCGATAGAGCTAAGCACGCGGTGTTGCCAATTTCTAAGTTCGGCCTGATGCAGATCACGCGTCAGCGAATGAAGCCCGAGATGAATATCAACACGCAGGAAGTTTGCCCCACTTGCAATGGAACCGGAAAAATTTCATCAACGCTGCTGCTTGAAGATGAGATTGAAAAAAATCTCAGCTACCTCATAACACACCAGCACAAAGATCTCACGCTGGTGGTACACCCGATTCTATATTCATACTTTACTAAAGGAAGCATGTTCAGCTCCAAAGTTTGGAAATGGAGATGGAAGTATGGGCAGAAAGTGAAGATCCGCGAGAACACCGCATACCATCTTACACAATACCAGTTTTTTGACAAGCACGATGAGGAGATTAAGCTGTGAGCGTAAAAGGTGAAAGGGTAAAGATTTTAAAAGAGAAAGCCGGCAAATATGCCGGCTTCTTAATTATTATATAGTCTTCTCACTTCTCAACGCTCACCTTTCACCGCAATTACTCCCTCCTGCTTCCACTCATGTAGATCAGGATATACTGAACCAGGGTTGCGATGGATGCGAGCGCGGCTACCACATAGGTCATGGCAGCCCATTTAAGAGCATCTTTCGCCTTCGGGTATTCAGTGGGTGAGGTTACCTGGCTGGTGTTTAACCAGGCTAATGCTCGGCGGCTTGCATCAAACTCCACCGGCAGGGTAACTACAGAAAACAGCGTGGTAGCTGCAAACAGGATGATACCTCCCAACAGGAGTTCCGGGAAGGCATTGATCATCAGGATACCCGCAAGTAATACCCATTGAACTATTCCCGAGCTGAACTGAACTACCGGTACCAGCTTGCTTCTAAGCGTAAGCCATTGATAAGCAGTAGCATGTTGTATGGCGTGGCCCGTTTCGTGGGCAGCTACGGCAGCAGCAGCTACCGATGTGCCACCGTACACTTCGGGGCTCAGGTTGATTGTCTTATTTGCAGGGTTGTAGTGGTCGGTCATAAATCCGTTGACAGATGTGATCTTAACATCGTATATCCCACTGTCGCGCAACATCTTAGCCGCCACTTCGGCACCCGAAAGTCCGGCTGTCAATGGCATCTTGCCGTATCGGTTAAATCTGCTTTTCAGCACACCCGAAACCAACATGCTGATACCGACGAACAACAAGGAAACGAACAAAATCGATGGTGTCATAATCTTATATCCCTTTTAGTTAGTAATCGAACATCAAATAAAACTCCACTTTTTTTGACGGCCAAATTGATGCAAATCATGCAGGTTTTTGGGCCTTTTTGTCATTGGATAAGTGAGTGAAAAACAAGGCATGACATTTTATCACAAGAAGTGATATTACTCTCCAGCTAACCTCTTAAAAAGCTGATTGTCAATGTACTAAATTTATTCCAGCTTTTTTGAAGCTCCAGATTAAAACCCGATTTAAATTATGCACAGGGGCAAAAATTTATTTTGTAATGTGGCGCTAATTTGTAATTTAGTGCAAGAATTTAATGGGTTAGTAAGTAAGGGGTCAGCAGCGATGTTGACCCTTTTACTTTTATGTAGATCTTCTTTTTCAGCTCCGTTTTTTTACTGTTCAAAGCAACTCGTTCATCACCTACCTTCACGTGATGAGCAAAGTTAAAACTGCTTTCTTCTGTTCTAATTGTGGTTACGAAAGTGCGAAGTGGACAGGTAAGTGTCCTTCCTGTAACAATTGGAACACGTTTGTAGAAGAAGTGATTCATAAAGATTCGGCGAAAGAAAATGGTTGGAAAGATTTTTCAGAAACCAAACGCGAATCAAGGTTTGTTGCCCTCCATCAAATTACCAACACCACACAGGAAAGAATAGTTACGAAAGATCCGGAATTAAATCGGGTGCTGGGCGGAGGTATAGTTCCCGGCAGCATTGTTCTTGTTGCCGGTGAACCAGGCATCGGAAAATCAACATTATTTCTTCAGAATGGTTTGCTGATGACGAACATTCGTGTGTTGTATGTGAGTGGCGAAGAAAGCGAGCAGCAGATCAAGATGCGCGCCGATCGACTGAACATCACGCATTCGGAATTCTACCTTCTTACGGAAACTTCCATTCAGGTCATCTTCCAGGAAGTGAAAAAAATAAAACCAGAGCTGATCATCATCGATTCTATTCAAACCCTTCAGTCAAGTTTTATTGATTCATCACCCGGAAGCATTTCCCAGATTCGTGAGTGCGCTTCCGATCTTCAGCGGTTCGCCAAAGAGTCGAATATCCCCGTGTTGATGATTGGTCACATCACAAAAGATGGCGCAGTTGCAGGACCGAAAATCCTGGAGCATATGGTAGACACAGTTTTGCAATTTGAAGGAGACCGCCACTATACTTATCGTATTCTGCGAACAATCAAGAACAGGTTTGGCAGCGCATCGGAACTCGGTATTTATGAAATGAAAGGTGATGGCATGCGGGGAGTGAGCAACCCCAGCGAAATTCTCATCACTCAAAAAGAAGAACAGCTGAGTGGTATTGCCATTGCCGCAACAATTGAAGGACTACGCCCTTTACTTATCGAAGTGCAGGCACTTGTTACTCCCTCGGTATATGGA
>JAFAGE010000141.1 GCA_023423015.1 Bacteroidota bacterium | reverse complement strand
GCAAATTCCACCGTGTCGCCGCTGATACAGCATTCGCAGGCGCCGCATGCCATCAACCTGGCAACGTGGACATACAAGGACAGGAACGGAGTTTCTGCAGCCTTCGAAGCCAAGAACAATTGGATCTGCAATAATACTTTTTACAACACCGCCACATATGCTATCCTTGTCGATCGTGCGGATAGAAATGGAGACGTCAATACGCTTGTCGACAACAAGATTTACAACAACATCGTAATGAATTTTGGTCTTGACACGGCGTTCAAGTGGGAAAAGGAAAATACAAGTCCTCCCCTGCGTTTAGGTCTTCGCATACTGCCCAACGTTACACCCGGCAGGCAATATATAAGAAACAACAATTTCTGGGTGAAGTGGGATCCTTCAACTACACGCCGGGTTGCTATGTATAAGATCAATTATTACAACGCCACCCAGTTGACCAATTGCAAGGACTGCGGAACTAATCGGGTTTCTGCAAATACGCAATTGGATCCGAAGCTTGGGTCGTTTTATAACCTGACGTCATCTTCCAGTGTAACCCTTAGGACGGGAGGATATTCTTATAAGAGTGCAATAATCGCGGCAGGATTACCGTCTGCCGAGTTTGTGGACTATTATGGAAAGCCATTCCCGAATCCGGGTTCGAGTGTAGGGGCTATTCAATACTAGAGATATACTTACAGCTTAGTATATCGCAGCGCGACATGGTGAGAACCTACGCGTTCGGAACTTTCGAGCTTGAGTTGTTGATCGAGTGTGATGTTCTCCAGAAGACGGGTTCCTTTTCCTGTAATCATTGGATGTATTACGAAGTGGAATTCATCTACCACTCCCAGCTGCATCAGTTGGGATGGAATGTCTACGCCTCCTGTCATGATATTGCCGCCTTCCTGGTTTTTTAGTTTGAGTATTTCTTCCCGGAGATCACCTTTATTCAGTATTGCATTTCTCTCATCCACTTGTGTGAGGGTGCGTGAGAAGACTACGATTTGTTTTACAGAGGAAAAAGTTTCAGCAAAGTCGCTCAATGCCTTTGTGCCTCCCGATTTGTTCCTGGCCATATCGGGCCAGAAGGGAACCATGAGTTCATACGTTTTCCTTCCATAAACAAATGTATCGGAGTCTTTCAGAAGATTGGTAAAATAATCATGCAGTGCATCGTCGGCAATTCCCTTGGTGTGATCGCAGCAACCATCTAACGTCAGATTGGTGCCAAAAATCAGTTTTCTCATACTGATGTTACTTTTGAAAGTTTACTGCAGCAAATATCCGTGGTTATGCGGAAATCCTTTGATAATGCTATGCCAGGGCTTTGTTGATAGCAGCGCAATTAGTTAATCTGAAGCGAATACCTGATGACCTTTTCGTAGCGAAGCAGCATCATTAAGACTATTTATTGATGCGTTAATCCGGCATGTTTTGGGTTTTATGCAAATAGAGTGTCGGAATTTGAAAAAGCAGTAGTTTTTTAATCAGGTATACAAAGGATAATTTTGGAATAGAGAGTCTGATTTCAGAATCGCCGAGGATATTTAACCTGTCACTGGTTACGAATTAAACAAACCTTATACGGATTGCATCTGGCAATTAATCGAGTATTAATTGCAAGGAATCTTTTTGACTAAAATATAAACTCATCAACTGCTTTGCCAAACAAAACTGTTACATCATGTTAGAGAACGTATACCATCGCTTGCAGACATACAAGAAAAGCTGGCTCTGCCTTCTTTTATTGTGTGTTGTACTTCCAGGGATCGCCATTGCCCAGGAGCCAATAAATGTTTCCGGAACCGTTGTAACTGAAGGCGACGTTCCGCTCGCCGGGGTAACCGTGCAGGTACAGGGTTCCTCCTCCGGTACATCGACGGATGCTACCGGTAAATTCTCCATTCAGGCCCAACCAAAATCGGTATTGGTATTTTCTTACATCGGATATGAACCGGTTGAGCATGTTGTTACAACCGGCGTTCAGCCAATTGTGATCACCATGAATCAGGGAGGCGGTGCGATGGGAGAAGTTGTAGTAACGGCGCTTGGTATCCGTAAAGAGTCGCGGGCATTGACGTATGCGATGCAGCAGGTGTCTGGAGAAGAATTGACCAAGGTGCCCCAGACAAACCTGATGAATTCACTATCGGGTAAGGTAGCGGGAATGACGATAGCTCGCAGCGGAGCTTTATTGGGTGGCTCAGTAAAAGTGCGTTTGCGTGGCAATAAGTCGGCCGCGGGAAACAACCAGCCGTTATATGTTGTAGACGGTGTGCCACTGGTAAATTTTGCCAGGGAGAGCGTCAATGGCTCCTTCTCCACCGCTGATGGAGGAGACGGTATTGCCAACCTGAACCCGGATGATATTGCTTCGATGAGTGTGTTGAAAGGTGCATCTGCCGCGTCACTGTATGGTAGCCAGGCAGCGAATGGTGTTATTGTTATCACCACTAAAAAGGGACGTGCGGGTGTGTCGAGAGTAGAGTTCAATTCAAACTTTACAAGCGATGCGGTAGCGATTACTCCCGAACTTCAGAACAAGTACGGCGAAACTGCCCCGGGGTCTGCAGAAAGTTGGGGAGAGCCTATTACAAATGCTAAGGACATCATACCTGGATTTTTTCGCAAGGGACAAACCTGGCTGAACTCCGTCAGCTTTTCGTCGGGCTCCGATAAGATGCAGACTTACCTCTCATATGCAAATACAAGTGCCCGGGGGATAGTGGAAAATAACTCTATGTTTAAGCACAACTTCAATATCCGTCAGACCTCGAAGTTTTTTGATGATAAATTACAGATGGATGCGAACGTGAACATTATTTCCCAGGAGCTGAACAACAATCCAGTAGCGGGTTTCCAAAGCGGACCTCTCTATGGCCTCTACACATTTCCAAGGGGAAAAGACTTCGAACCATATAAACAATATGAAGTAGAAAATCTCGTGCGGAACCTTAACGTGCAGAACTGGCCTTTTATCAGTGCCGATAATCAGAATCCTTATTGGGTGATGCACCGCAACCTATTCGAAAATCGAAGGAACCGGACCATCTTCAACCTTTCAGCGAAATATGACATTTCTTCTTCACTCAATATCCAGGTAAGGGGAAATATGGATAAAACAAATGACCTTAATACCAGTAAATTTTATGTGGGTACAGCACAGGTTTACGGCGGTCAAAACGGGGGCTTCAGCATATCAGATATTGAGAATACCCAGTTTTACGGGGACGCAATACTGAACTTTTCAAAATCTTTCGGCAAAATTGGCGTCACTGCAGTTGCGGGAACGAGCATTACGGATTCCCGGACAAGTGGCGAGAGTGCCTCTTCCACCAGCATGTATATCGCCAATGTGTTTACCATTCAGAATATGAAGCGTGAAGAAAGCGGTTATAGTTCTGCCTCAGAGGGACATCAGCAGCTACAGGCAGCCTTCGGAAATATCAACCTCTCGTTTGATGATTGGCTTTATCTGGATGTGACAGGAAGAAATGACTGGTCGTCCAATCTGAGCTATACACCAAATGGTTCATACTTCTATCCATCTGCAGGTATTACTGCATTGCTGAACGAAGTAATGCGATTGCCTGACTTTCTGAGTATGGTTAAACTAAGAGGATCATACGCAGTGGTCGGCAACACGGTTCCTATCTATGTAACCAACCCTCTCAACTATCTCGCGGGTAACGGAAATATCAGTTTCAATAACACGGCACCATTTACCGACCTCAAACCCGAGAAAACGAAATCACTCGAAATTGGAACCGATCTGCGTTTTTTCGCAAACCGATTCAGCCTTGATTTCACGTATTATAAGACGAATTCAATAAACCAGTTCTTTTCAGTGGCGGTGCCTCCGGGAACAGGATATAGCAGGCGCTTTATAAACGGTGGTGATATTCAGAATTCAGGCGTGGAAATCATGATTGGTTATACTACACTGCCCGGCCGCGACTTTGGATGGAATTCTACGCTTAATTATTCTTCTAATAAAAACATCATCAAACAACTCGCAGCCGACATAGACGAGTTTGTGTTGACGGACGACATCAACAACTATTCGTCTATTCTGAAAGTGGGTGGATCATATGGTGACCTGTATGCCCAGGTACTTGATCGTAATGAAAATGGACAGGTGCTTATTAACGAAGATGGATTTCCCGTAATAAAGGCAGGACCTCGCAGTCTTGTTGGTAATTCAAATCCTGACTACCGATTAGGATGGAACAACAATCTGAACTATAAGAATTTCACGTTTAGCTTTTTAATTGATGGATCATTCGGAGGTGAAGTGATGTCGCTGACAGAACAGGTGCTCGATGGTGTAGGCGTTTCCAAAAGGAGTGGCGAAGCCCGGGACAAGGGAGGTGTTGCAGTGAATGGAATGGTGAAAGATGCAAACACTCCGGTAACTATGGTAGATCCGCAGAAGTGGTTCAAAACGATCGGCGGTAGGCAACACGTTACGGGAGAATACATGTACGATGCCACCACGGTGAGAATCCGCGAAGTGGCCCTGGGTTATTCCTTACCGGCACGAATGCTGGCGGGTGGTTTTGTGAAAGGAGTACGGTTGGCACTTACCGGAAGAAATCTGGTGTATTTCTACAGGAAGGCGCCTTTTGATCCCGACATTACCTACTCAGTCGGCAATGGATTTTCGGGCATAGACGTATTTGGTTTACCTGCCACGCGCAGCTTTGGATTCAACCTCAATGTTTCGTTTTAATTCTCCAACTAACAAACTGCATTAATATGCGTAACTCATATCGTAGTCTGCAATGTCTGCTTCTTGTTACCTTTTTCTTTTTAGTTCTCACTGGATGTACAAAGAAGTTTGAGGATTTCAACCGGGATACAAACGGGATAACCGACGATCAGCTGAACGCTGATTTCAACAGTATCGGCGCATTTTTTCCGGCTATCCAGTATGCGGTACATCCGCATGATGTTCTGCCTTCTGATGTTGGTGAATTTTTATCGGGAGGTTCGTGGGCAGGGTACCTGATGGTAAGTTTACCCGGTACTTTTAATCCAAACTACCACTTGTTTGCAGGATGGGAATCCTGGGGCTTGTTCGGTGTAGGTTATAATCAACTCTTATCACCTATCAATGAAGTTAAACGGCGTGATGCTGAAACACTTGCCCCCGATTTCTGGGCAGTTGCGTTGATTTTAAAAGTAGCAGGAATGCACAAAGTTACCGACATCTACGGGCCGGTGCCTTACAGCAGGTTTGGAGAAGGAGGAGTTTCCGTTGCTTATGATTCACAGGAAGATATTTACAATGCTTTTTTTACAGAACTCGATCAGGCAACGGACATTCTGCGCAACTATATCGCAGATAATCCAGGTGCAAAACCATTTGCCAAATTCGACCGGATATATGGCGGCGACTACACCAAATGGCTCAAGTACGCAAATTCTTTGCGGCTACGGCTCGCTATGCACCTCGTAGACGTAGACCCTGACAAAGCAAGACTGCAGGCAGAAAAGGCCGTGGATGAAACAAATGGTGGGGTATTTACTACGGCCGCAGACAACGCTTTGGTGGCGGAAGGTTTGAATCCATTGTACGTCACTTCACATATCTGGGGCGACACACGTACAGGCGCAGCAATCGTAACCTTCATGAAAGGTTATAGCGATCCACGAATGCCAAAATACTTTGAGCCATCTTCGATTATTCCGGGTGAATATGTGGGAATTCGGGTGGGTAGCATTTTTCAATCTCAGGCCGAATATCTTCAATTCAGCAATGTTTCGAAAACTGCTTTTGCTGAAAAATCTCCTGTAATGCTGATGAATGCGGCTGAAGTATATTTCTGGAAAGCTGAAGGCGCATTGCGGGGATGGAACATGGGAGCAGGAACAGCACAGCAATTCTATGAAGATGGAATCCGCGTTTCATTTGAGCAATGGGGAGTGACCGGAGCTGATGAGTACCTGGATGATAATGTAAGTGTACCTGCCAATCATGTTGACCCTGTTAATCCCGTAAACAACATTTCAGCTCTAACAACGATTAAAATTAAGTGGGACGAATCAGCGTCCAATGAAGAAAAACTGGAGCGCATCATCACGCAACAATGGATAGCCAATTTTCCAAACGGCACAGAAGCATGGACAACTTTTCGCCGCACAGGATATCCTAAATTGTTTCCTGTAGCAGTCAACAACAGTGGCGGAACTATCGATACGGACATTCAAATTCGCAGGATGAACTATCCCGGTTCCGAGTATGTGTCGAATGCGGCAGAAGTAGCAAAAGGTGTAGAAATGCTTGGAGGTCCTGATAACGGTGGCACAAGGCTGTGGTGGGATGTTCCCGGCGATAATTTTTAATTCAATTTTTATCAGAAACATTTATTTTAAGATATGAGCTACTTTGTATTGACCGGGGAACAGGCAAAAGCGTATCAGGAAGACGGATTTTTAATTGTCCGGAAATTCCTTTCTTCAGAAGAAATCGGGAAACTGGCCTCCATTGCCATGTCTGATGACACAGTACGGAAACATGCGATAGATCTGAATGATCAAAGTGGCAGGAAAACAAGACTCACGCAATGGTATACTCCTGGTGATGATGCTTACGGATTGCTTACGCGCAGCAAACGTATGGTTGAATCTGTAAATAAATTGATGGAAGGGAAGTCGGCAGTTTGTCACTACCATAGTAAATTAATGCAGAAAGAACCAAAAGTAGGTGGCGCCTGGGAATGGCACCAGGATTACGGATATTGGTATAAAAATGAGTTTCTTTTTCCGGATCAAATGATTTCGGTAATGGTTGCAATCACCGATGCCAATAAAGAGAACGGTTGTCTGCAGGTGATAAAGGGATCGCACAAAATGGGACGGATAGAACATGGATTTGCAGGAGAGCAGGTTGGTGCTTCACAACACTACGTAGATCTTGCTTTAGGCAGGATGGAAAGAATTTATGTTGAATTGACGGCAGGAGATGCGCTTTTCTTTCATCCAAACATTCTTCACCGTTCCGAAGCAAATTTATCTGACAAGCCCAGATGGTCATTGATATCGTGTTATAACAGGAGCGAAAACGTACCTACAAACGAACCATCTGCTTCAAGCACGGTACCATTAAACGTTGTCGCTGATGAAACGCTCCTGTCTGCCGGTGTGAAGGGGATTGAAGAAATAGCAGATTTTGGCGCAAAAAGTATGGTGCCTAAAAGTTAACCAGGAAGTAAGCACGTCGGCTTTACCATATTCAACAATTAATTCCGTATCAATGAACGATTGCAGGGAATATCGAAGAAAACATGTACTGTCTTTTGTAGCCGTATCTATTTGTTTTTCTTACGCGTGTTCGTCATCGAACAACTTGCCCGATAACGTTTCAGGTGTCAACAGAGCTGTAACGGTTGAATTGCCCGGACAAGACTCAAACATGATTAAAACCTCATGGCCTTCCATCGGTTGCTGGTTTTGGTCGAAAGAAGAATTTCAGCCAGAGGGATTTAAGCGTTTTGTTGATCTTCAAAAGGCATATACGCCATTTACGTTGCTCACAACGAGCCTCCGGTATCCCGGCGAATTAACCGATGCTAAAATTCACGACCAGATCAAAGCCGGCTCTGAGTATGCAAAGAAAAACGGCTTTGGCATAGTGATGGATCTTGATGTTCGGCTGGCAAGAGAAGAATTCTACAAGAGATTTCCCGACGAGATGCAGCAGATCGTGTTGCTCCGCCAAGTTCCGCTGAAGCGTAGCGGAACAGCTGATATCGCCGTAATTTCTCCCACTTATGCAGATCATTATACCTATGGAAGGGACAACTACGTGCCTTTGAAGTCGGAAGTGTTGCGGGTGTATAGGTATAAAAAATCAAATGGGGTCATAGACCCTCGAACGGTCACTGATATTACGCAGAGAACATCTTTTACAGGCAACAAAGATTCTATAAATGTGTCGCTCAGTTGCAACAATACGGACGAAGGTTTTGAGGCGTGCGTGTTGACAGCGGTGACTTTATATACGCCGGATGTATTTGCTCCGCATCTTCTATCATACCAAAGAGAGATACTCCATCAGTATAAGGATGCATCGCTTGCAGGAGCGTGTAAGGATGAGTGGGGATTTCCAGGTCGGTTTGATCCACAGCCAACAGAATTGTGGTACTCTAAACCGATGAGTGAAGCATACGCTAAAAATAGAAGCGGAAAGGACTTGCTGCGCGATATGCTGCTCATGGCTTTCGGCGAAACCGGGCGCGATGCTGATCGCGCAGCGGCCATCAACAGCTATATGGAAATGAATTGGCGACGAAACAGCGAAATAGAGAACGATTACTATTATGCTATCAAAGAAGTATTTGGTAAAGAAGCTATGTCCGGAACCCATGCCACCTGGTTTCCATTTCCGGATCATCGGGAGATATTTAAGAATGGCCTGAGCTGGTGGACTGCGAAGCGCGATCTTGCCCAGACAGACGAGAGTACACCTTTCTCTGTTCGTACAGCTTTGGCCAAGAAAATGCGTAGCCCGGTTTGGTACAATATGTATTATGAAGGTTCAATCAAGGAATACCAACGAGACCTCTGGACATCGGTATTAGGTGGAGGAAGATTGAATTACCATCCGGTGTGGCCCGACGAAATAGCTAACCTCACTACCTCGATATTACGAGATAGCCTATTGATAGCCGAGACAAGGGTAAACATGCTGAACCAAATCTCTACTGCACCGGTGGATTGCCCCGTAGCTGTAATTTTCGGTCATGCATCTGCTTTGAACTGGGCGCAGGAAAAGGGATTTGCTGATGTAGGACTTTCCATAGCTAATGGACTGTGGCAAAATGGATACTACGCCGACCTGATACCTTCAAGTGAAATTGCTAATGGTTCACTAATCGTCAACAAGCGAGGGAAAGTGCAATATGGAATGCAGGAGTATGAAGCAGTTGTTTTGTACAACCCGGAGTACAGCAGCAGGGAAATGATATCGTTTTTTTCCGATGCAGCAAAAGGTAGTACCGCTCTCTTCCGATCTGGAAAATGGACCAGGGATTATGAAGGCACTCTGTTTAACGGTAATGAATCGTTGCCCGGGTCAATGAAATCCCTGAGCGACTCTGCCAGCGCTGTAAACGCCATTCTTGGTTCGTTAAAGATGAAGGACCTTGATGCATATACAAAAGGAGAGATGAGAGGAAATTCCGGATTTCCATTGTCGGCGATGCCGCTGCCTGTGGGAAAAATCCGGTTGCTCGACGGAACAGTGGTTCAGGCCGCTGGAGAAAAGAATATAATGGGAGATCCCATTCAAAGTACGATCAACATGAATGGAAAAGATGTGGCATTCGACGCAATCGGCGTTGCTGCCGTCCGATTGGATAGCAATGGCGAAATCGAAGCGTTGGCTGCCGGTGGTCTGAGATCTGTTAGCACTGGCTCTTTTCAGTTAGATCTGAAGGAACGTAAGGATATCGTTCTGATGCGGGTAGATGGAAAGTTGCGTGGAATCATATATGGTAGTAGTTCAGTTCCGCAGGAGTTGCTGAAGGTCACCACTGAATGGACGCATGTTTCCTGGCCTGCTGTCTACAAAGGGAAATGAATCATTGAATCATAGTAGCAACACGTAGTATACTAAAGTTCAGTTGTTGCCGTCCGTTTTATGATCGTATAGTGTTATTTTTAGAGATATCTGTGTACCATGCGACCTAAACTGGAAAAAATACCCGTATATCTGGCATCATCTATTGCGGTGAAAAGGGAGGTGACCCCATTTATGGATTATCCCTGGCACTATCATCCCGAACACGAAATCATTTTTGTAGAAAAAAGTTATGGGCTTAGGTTCATGGGCAACCATATCGGGAATTTTAACGATGGCGACCTGATGTTTATTGGTTCCGATCTGCCACATGTCTGGAAGAACGACAAAGACTTTTATGAAGGCAACAAAGATTTGTTTGTGGATGTGTACGTAATCCATTTTATGGAGAACGCATTAACGGATAATTTTTTCAGCCTACCAGAATTTGCGCATATCAGGAGACTCTTTGCATTAGGGAGCCAGGGCATGCTGGTGAGGGGAAAGGATCATGCAGCCATTGCAAACCTTGTTAAGGCTACAGTCAATGCAACCGGACTACAGCGATTGCTGTTGTTTTTGCAAACGCTGGATGCATTGGCCAGTACGAAAGACTATGAATTGTTATCTGCTCCGGGATATGTGAACTCGATGAACAGCCTCGACACAGAGCGCATTAATAAGGTAACTACGTTTATTACCGAGAATTACACCGAGGATATTGACATTGAAGAAGTGGCGAGTCTCGCTAATCTTTCTGTGTCTTCGTTTTGCCGCTATTTTAAAAGCCGGACGCATAAAACGTTTTCGCAGTTTCTCAACGAAGTAAGAATCTTATATGCCTGTAAAGCATTGATCACTACAGATCAAACTATAACCAATGTGTGTTACAGTACCGGTTATAATAATATTTCTCATTTCAACAGGCAGTTCAAATTGAGTACCGGTTTGACGGCGAAGGAATACAAACGAAAATATAAAGCAACAGCGTAGCTGCGGCTATAAAATAGTCTGATAATGATGCAAACTTTTTGTTTGCAAGCCATATTAGGCAAATAGAGTGTCAGAATTTGAGTATAAGGTAGTTTTCGGAGGATTTCACTCGCAATATTTTTGGTTAACGCCATCACGGCCATTTTTGATTGGACGATAGCTTTTTGCAGTTTTCTTATAACATGTTTTTATGATGGAACAAAAGGAGGCTTCCAGGAGACGGCTTTTTTATGTTTATAAAATAGCGCTTGTGGCATCGGTAGGAGGGTTTCTTTTTGGGTATGACCTGGTAATTATTTCCGGCGCTCTTCTCTTTATCGACCAATCGTTCGAGCTCACCACTGCAATGAAAGGATTTGCAGTAAGTAGTGCTGTACTTGGAGCGATTGCTGGTCCGTTGATCGGCCTTTGGTTCGCCGACAGGATTGGTCGCCGTAAAACGATGATGCTCGCTGCGGTGTTTTTTATGATTTCGACAATCGGGTGTGCCTTTGCAACATCAATTCTCAACTTGTGTTTCTGGCGTTTTCTTGGCGGTATCGGTATCGGACTTGCCATGATGTCGTCTCCCATATACATTGCTGAGTTGTCTCCGCCGGAGATGCGTGGCCGGCTTGTGAATATTAATCAGCTTTCAAATGTAATCGGTATTAACCTGGCTGTGATTGTCAGTTATTTACTGTCATTCGACGAGAACTGGCGGTTGATGTTCGGTACTCAGGGAGTCCCGGTCTTATTCCTGATCATCGGATTGTTGTTGATCCCGGAAAGCCCCCGATGGCTTATTCAAAAAGGTAGAGCGTCTGAAGCACTGGATATACTTACCCGCATCAATGGTGAAGCTAAGGCGCACGAAGAATTAAAAGAAATCAGGGAGAAGTTAAAAGAAACCACCGGTTCTTCGGGGGAGCTGTTGAAGCCCGGGATACGAAAGGCGCTATTCATTGCCATAGTTCTCATGATTTTTTCGCAGATAAATGGCGTAAACATGATGTTGCTCTATGCGCCAACCATAATGTCAGCTGCAGGCATCAACGTAGGTTCCAATGCTATATTGAGTTCTATTCCCGTATACCTCTTCATCTTCGTATGCACGTTACTTGCTTTTCCACTCATAAGCAGGTATAGTCGCCGCTCTCTGCTGATTGCCAGTGTGAGCATGATGGCTGTTGGTCATGTGATGATGTGGGCAGTTCTGGAATTGGAAATGCCACCACTGTATACATTAATTCCTATGCTTACAGGGACCGGAGCTTTCACTTTGGGGTTTGCACCTCTGAGTTGGGTAATCGTATCTGAGATATTTCCCAATAAGTTGAGAAGTAAAGCGCTTGCTATTGTATGCTTCTTTCTGTACGCGGCCTCGTTCTCTATCGCACAAATATTTCCTGCAATGATGCAGTGGTTCTCGTTAAAGTTCAACAGTCATGGCGGCATGTACCTGTTGTTCGCGCTTGTATGCATTGTGTGCGCGGTGTTTAGTTGGCGGATGGTTCCGGAAACTAAGGGTCTCAGTCTCGAAAAAATAGGTGAATTCTGGTTGAACAAAAAACCAAAAAAATTGAACGCACATAAAAGAACCTTGTCCGTATAAAATAATAGTTATGGATTTATACTCTGGAAAAGCAGCCTTTGTTGGATTTGGTGAAATTAATTCTCCACAAGACCTTATAGCAGAAATGTGCCACAATGCACTGCGGGAAGTAAAATCGTTGGGTATCGACGTTGTTGCCACTGATTATGTTACTGATGACGCTAAAGGCGAACGCGTGCATGCAGCACTTTCGATTCTCGAGGAAGAAAAGTTTGATGTGTTGATCATCTGCCTGGCAGGTTGGATTCCTTCGCATGCGGTTATATCAATTACGGATGCTTATAAAGACAAGCCGATGATTCTCTGGGGCCTGGCTGGAACCATTGAAAACGGTCGGATTGTAACAGCTGCTGCACAGGCGGGTACTACGGCACTGAGAGGTGTGTTCGAAATGCTGGGCTACCGGTTTATTTATATCTACAACATTATCGGCAAACCTTCCCCGCTGGACGAAATCAAGAATTTTGTTACCGCTTCCTTTGCCACCCGATCGCTGTCGGGAAAGAAGGTGGGAATGATGGGATTTCGGGATATGCGCTTGTACAACACTTTGTATGATGGAATTTCTTTGAAATCGATACTCGGAGTGGAGATAGAGTTTTTTGAGATGCTCGAAATGCAGGAACGTAGCCTGTCATCCAATGAAGATGATATTGCCTCAATATTGCATGAAATAAAAGGGAAATGGAATTTCATAAAGCCCATAGATGAAAGTTTTCTCCGGAAAGGAATCGCATACTACCTCGCAATAAAATCGATTTCAGAAGAGGGCGGATTTGATTCTATATCACTAAAAGATGTAGATGGAATGAAGAAGTTATTGCACTTTCCGCCGGCATTTGTATTTATGCTACTTGCAGACAAGCTAGGGCTATGCACTATACCTGAGAACGACGTCATGGGTGCGGTAACCCAGTTAGTGGTGAAAGCATTAACAGGCCAAAGTGCAGCATACCTTGAGTTTTATGAATTTTTAGAATCGAGTTTGCTGATGGGAGTACCCGATTATGTTCCGGAAGAAGTAGTGCAGGATTCTGTTGATATTACTTCTTCAGCATTTGGATTGATCAGTGGAGGTCTTCTTAATGTTTCGAAAATGAAAACCGGTCGTATTACTATTGTCCGTATATCCAACTGCGGCGACCGCTATAGCATGCATATAGGCACCGGCGAAGCAAAGTTGCGGGCATGGGAAGAAGCCGGATGGGCTCAGCCTGCACCTCAACTTCCCAGCCTTGAAATTTTTCTTGATTCACCTGTGCCCGAGTTTGTGCAGCACATCACTGGTCAGCATTACATCATCGCTTATGGAGACCACACGAAGGTGCTACGTGATTTCTGCTATCTGAAAGGTATCAAACTGACAATGTAATGAGCGAGAAAGTATACGATGTTGTTGTATCCGGTTATTTAGGCGTAGATCTCATTCCGATATTCAGGAAGAATAATACACCCGGTAATGCAAGTGATATCTTCAGACCCGGGAAGCTGACGGAAATAGATGGCATGCAGGTTACTTTAGGAGGGGTAGTTGCCAATACAGGTCTTGCTTTAAAAAGATATCAGAAAAAGGTAGCCCTGAACGGAAAGGTTGGGAATGATTTTATGGGCAGGCTCATCAGGGAGAAATTGCACGAATATCAGATAGGGGATGGGATAAGAACATCAGAAAGTGCATCTACGGCTTTCGGCATCGTGATTGCTCCGCCGGGAATTGACCGGATTTTCTTCGAATCCCCTGGTTGTAATGAGACTTTTGGTATCGATGATGTTGATCTTGAAAAAGTGTCGCAAAGCAGAATTTTTCATTTTGGGTATCCTCCATTATTGAAAAAGTTTTTCCTCAACGAAGGGCGTGAACTGTTAAACCTGTTCATGCAGGTGCAGAAGGTTGGTGCCATTACTTCATTGGATCTGAGTTTGCCCGACGGATCATCTCCATCCGGTAAATGTGATTGGCCTGGGATAATGTACAAGGTACTGCCGTACACTGACATCTTTGTGCCCAGTGCCGAAGAGTTATTGTATATAATGATGCCGTCAAAGTATCGGCAATTGTTGGAAGAAGCCGGGGAAAACGATCTAATCGATCATTTGCCATTCGACATCATCCGGAGCCTGGCTCGCAGAATAATCGACCTGGGAGTGTCGGTCGTTGTAATTAAGATGGCACATCGCGGAGTTTATCTTCTTACCGGAGATGTAAGTGCGCTTGCAGAAAAGGCCCAATTAAATCTGTCGACTGAAGACTGGAGCAATATTGAAATGCATTGCAATGCTTATCCTGTTGATCCCGCGCGGTTCCGGAATGCTTCCGGAGCCGGAGATACTGCTGTGGCGGCTTTTCTTTCCGGGATTATTGACGGCATGTCGCCGGAATTAACCTTGAAATACACTGCTATGGCCGGGCGTAACAATTTATACAGCGACGACATCTACACAGATCTTGCGGACTGGGAAGAAATGGGCATTGAAATCGAAGCTGATAATGGAAGCCCGATAACAAATCTGAAATCGAAATCAATAATTCAATAAAACTAAAGAAGATGATAGCCACCGTTCAGGAAGTTGAAGGTAAATCGTGGTGGAGAAAGTCGGCGGAAGGATTACCCGCGATGATTATGGAATCACCGGGTCCCCGATCCAAAGAGATGCATGCAAATGCGTCAAGATACATAAGGGGTTTGAGCTCGCAGGTAAAGTTGTTTCCGGTTTGCTTTGAAGAGGGTTTCGGAATATCCCTCACCGATTGTGACGGAAACCGGTATCTAGATTTTTCCTCTGGTATATATGTTACATCGCTTGGACATTGTCACCCCAGAATCTCGGAAGCAATATCGCACTGGTCGCGAAAATTGATGAATGTGCACGATTTTACAACACCGGTCAAAGAAAAACTTCTTGAAAAGATGGCTGGCGTGTTGCCTGCAAGTTTGAATGCGATTCAATTATTCAGTGATGGAACTACGGCGGTTGAAGCGGGAATTCGTGCAGCAAGGGCGGCGAATAATAAACACGAGTTTATTTCGTGCTTCCGCGATTTTCATGGAAAATCACTTGCGGCAGTAAGCTGCGCGCAAATGTTTCGGGGCGATGTGCAAAGTTATGGCCCTACGCGCGCGCCCGGCTTTTATATGGTTCCCAGACCTGATCCTTATCGTCCGTTATGGAAAAAAGCTGATGGAACTATAGACACAGATGCCTATATCAGCTTTTATGAAGAGTTTATTCGGGAATCTACTGTAGGCAATCTTGCTGCATTCATTCTCGAGCCTGTGCAGGGATGGGCAGGTTCTATATTTCCACCGGATGATTTTTTTCCTAAGCTTCGGAAATTGTGTGACAAACTAGGGGTATTGTTGTTCGACGATGAAGTGCTTGCGGGTATGGGAAGAACCGGCGAATGGCTTACCCTCAAACATTGGGATGTTGAGCCAGATATCGTAACCTTCGGCAAATCGTTCGGTAATGGATTTCCTGTCACCGCGCTTGTAGTCAGGGAAGAGTACAGTGAGGTGCTTGACAAGATTTCAGGTTCTTCCAGCTATGGCGGAAATCCGATGGCTTGCGCTGCCGCCCTGGCGTCTATTGAAGTAATAGAAGAAGAAAACATTCTTGAAAATGTGAAAGAGGTAGGCGCAAAGATGATGCAGCGGATGGAGAAGATGAAAACCGCGCATCCGATAATCGGGGACGTGAAAGGCAAAGGGCTCTTGTTAGGAATTGAGTTAGTAAAGGACAAAATAACTAAAGAACCATTTGACGACGCCGGACGGCTCGTGTATCAAAAAGCATTTCGTAAAGGTCTTGCCTGGATTCCGGCAGGACATATCCTGCGCATGTCGCCGCCACTGATCATAGATGAACATTATGCAATGCTTGGCCTTGATATTATTGAGGAGGCAATTTCGGAAGTAGAAAAGGAATTCGGATACTGATTTATAAATCTAAAAGCAATGCAACCAATCGATGCTACGCTAAAGATAGGCTGGTCAACAGAAGATATTACTCCTGATGGTTCAGTGTCGCTGTTTGGACAATACTACGAGAGAAAATCAGAATATGTTGAAAGTGCTTTAACGCTCACCGCGTGTGCAATCGAATCGCATGATGGAGATCGGAGTATTGAGCAGGCGATTATGGTTTCAATTGATATGCTTTGGTGTACCGCAGCCATGCGGGAAGCATTTCGGAGTCGATTGAAAAAGTTGCTGCCCGACTTCAATGTAATGAAAGCCTTTGTTTTTGCGACCCATACTCATTCTGCACCTGAACCTGGTACAGAAGGAGAATACAACGAACAGCTTCTGCAAAAAATGGTACGTGCTGCAACGAATGCCTGGAACACTCGAAGCCATGCAGGCATCAGCAATAGCCTGGGCTACGTGGTTATGGGTCACAACAGGAGAGTGCAATATGCCGATGGATCTACAGAAATGTATGGAGCAACAGACCGGCAGGATTTTATTGGTCTTGAAGGTCCATCGGACTCTTCAATAGATTTGATTTTCTGTTGGGACGATAAAAGGCAATTAAAAGGTATTATCTGCAATGTGCCCTGTCCTGCCCAGGTAACAGAGGCCAGGTACTATGTTTCTGCAGATTATTGGGCCGAAGTTCGCGATGGCCTGAAAAAAGAATTCGGAAATGCTGTGTTCCTGTTGCCGCAATGCGGAGCGGCAGGCGATTTAGCGCCTCGGGATCTACCCCGAAATTATAAACTAACCGGCGCCGATATGTGGGACGTGACAGGGGCGCGCATGTTGGGCAAAAGACTGCTTAATGAGGTATTATCTGTTTACAGGCAGCATGACCATGATATTCATTATCACTTAGATTTCAGGCACGTTGTTAAGAACCTCGCAATTCCACTTAGAAAAGTTCCCCGGGAAGAATTTGAAAAAGCCTCCGCTATTGTCCGCGAAATTCGTTCGCGCGAGCCAGACGATCCGGATTCGCCTGTTTCAGCCTGGAACCGCTTCTTACAGGAGTTAAGGGACAATGAGCAGCTTCTTGCACATGGGCCCTGGGACAATAAGAATTCAGATTACGGTATACTCAGAAAACGAGAGCTTGCAGTTCAGCAATATCACGATCAATTCAAAGATCCTTACCAGGCAGAAATTCACATCCTCAGATTAGGCGATGTGGCACTGGCAACAAACCCATTCGAATTATTTATCGATTATGGATTTGCTATAAAGGGAAGAAGTCGCGCAAATCAGACCATACTTGTCCAATTATGCAACGATTATGCAGACTATCTTCCAACCAGAAGAGCAATCGATGGTGGAGGCTATAGTGGCATGTCTACCATGATCGGGGCAGAAGGCGGTGCATTGCTTGTTGAGCAAACCGTAGAGATGATTAACCAACTGTTCGATTAACCAGCCTCCACGCGAACCAGGCAGAAACCAGGCATACATGAAGCAATACAGACTTAACAGGCTTTTCAATGCAGATTCCCAAAGGTGTTTTGATGTAGCAATGGATCACGGCTTTTTCAATGAATATGATTTTTTGCAAGGTATTGCCAATCTGCAACAAGCGGTAAATCTTGTTGTTGAAGCTGCACCTGACGCCATACAGCTGACTCCCGGGCAGGCGAAGTATTTACAGGAACTACCAGGGAAGAATAAACCCTGTCTTGTTCTCCGGACTGACGTTGCGAATGTATATGGTCCCTCTCTTCCCGCCACTGCCTTCAGTAAAATGATAGATCAGCCTATTCTGCAGGCGTTACGCGCCGACGCTGTTTGTGTATGCGTTAATCTTTTCAGTATACCCGGTGCGCCTGAAGTCACCGCTCAATGTATTGACAATATCATCCGTCTGAAGAGTGAAGCAGATCACTACCAGTTTCCAATAATGGTAGAACCACTCGTGTTCCGTCCGAATAATGAAAAAGGCGGGTACGCGGTTGACGGCGATATCAGGAAAATTATTCCCCTGGTGCGACAAGCCGTGGAACTCGGAGCAGATATTATTAAGGCAGACCCGGCAAGCGATATTGAATCATACCACCGTGTAATTGAAGTTGCCGGAAATATCCCTATCCTTGTGCGTGGAGGCTCGAAGGCAACAGATGAAGAGATTATTGTTCGCACAGCAAAGCTTTTGCAGCAAGGCGCTTCGGGTATTGTATATGGAAGAAATATCATCCAGCACAAAAACCCAAAGCTTATAACCCGGGTACTGATGGGTATTCTGCATCGTAACGTTTCCGTTGAAGAAAGTTTGCAGCGCCTTCATGCAGCAACATAACAATCTTAGCTCCTCATCATCGCACAACTCCGAACGTCAATCCCGTTTTAATGCACCCGGGTGCCCTTTAAATCCAAAAGAAACTTAACTTCCATTTCGGTTGGGCCGATTTTATTTCATCATTCGAAAACCCGGGTTCGGCATGAAAAAATTTCCAAACACTGTTCTTATCAGAAATGTCGCTTCGCTCTGTTTTTTAGCCGCCTTCATTTCACTTATTCTTACTGCATGTTCTTCGTCCGATAACTCCAAAGCCGGCGAAGGCAATATATCCGGTACCGTTACCGGGCCTGATGGTCCCGAAGCAGGAGTGTGGGTAATTGCAGAAACTTATGATCTTCCTACGCGGTATGCAAAAATTGTTGTGACCGATGACGCAGGAAGATACCTGATTCCTGAACTTCCGTCTGCCAATTACAAAGTATGGGTTCGTGGCTACGGTCTTGTTGATTCTGAAAAGAAAGATGCAAAACCCGGCAGTACGTTAGATCATACCGCTGTAGTTGCGCCATCTGAACAGGAAGCCGCCGAGTATTATCCTGCGGGTTATTGGTTTTCGTTGTTGCAGGTTCCTGGTAAGAATATGTTCCCCGGAACAGGCGCCAAAGGCAACGGCATCTCATCTGATATTAAAGTACAGGCCGATTTCCTGCGCAACATAAAATCTGGTACATGCCTCGCGTGCCATCAGTTGGGTAGTAAAGGAACGCGCCAGATTCCGCCCTCACTGGGAAAATTCAAAAGCTCTGTTGATGCATGGGAGAGAAGATTGCAATCGGGCCAGGCAGGAGGACAAATGATCGGTGCAACTGTTGGCCTTGGAAAAGAAGCTATGCTGAAAATGATGGCCGACTGGACCGACCGGATCGCACAGGGAGAAGTTCCACCTCAGCCCAAACGCCCCGAAGGAATTGAACGCAATGTGGTAATTACCCAATGGGATTGGGCAGATCCAAAAGTTTACCTGCACGATGAAGTGTCTACTGACCGCAGAAACCCGACTGTTAATGCAAACGGGCCCATTTATGGCGCGTTGGAACTCAGCGCAGACTACCTGCCTGTTCTCGATCCAAAAACGCATAAGATCAGCCAGGTTCCGTTAACCGTGCTTGATCCAAATACCCAGTCTGCTTCCGGTGAAGTAGCCCAGCCTTCACCTTTTTGGGGCGATACAGCTA
>JAFAGE010000276.1 GCA_023423015.1 Bacteroidota bacterium | reverse complement strand
GATAAAAGTAGTGTGGGATAACCGCGAGTAGAAATGATACAAAAAGAATTCCAGGACATTGCACATAAAATACCGACCGAACCCGGTGTTTACAAATATTACGACAGCCGTGATGAGCTGCTATACGTGGGCAAAGCAAAAAACCTACGTAAAAGGGTAAGCTCCTATTTTTCAAAAACCTTTACGAACTACAAAACGCACGAGCTTGTTCAGCGAGTAACACGCATCGAATTTACCATTGTGAATTCTGAACAGGATGCATTCCTGCTCGAGAACTCACTTATCAAACAGTTTCAGCCAAGGTTTAATATCGACCTGAAAGACGATAAGTCGTACCCCTACATGGTGTTCAAGAACGAACACTTCCCCCGCATCTTCCTTACGCGCAGAAAAATAAACGATGGCTCTGAATACCTGGGACCTTTCACCTCGGTGGCAAAGGTTCGCGAGTTATTGGATTTCATCAAAGCAACCATACAGCTGCGCACATGCAAACTGAATTTATCGCCAACAAATATTCAGAAGGGTAAATTCAAAGTGTGCCTCGAATATCATCTCGGCAATTGCAAAGGTCCCTGCGAAGGAAAACAGACTGAAGATGAATACCGCCAGAACCTGGCGCACGTAAAAAATATTCTTAAGGGAAACCTTTCTTCTGTGATTGCGCATTTCAAAAACGAGATGAAAAATTATGCAGCAGACCTCGATTTTGAAAAAGCAGAAATTACACGAAAAAAACTTGAACACCTCGAACGTTACCAGGCCCGTTCGGTAATCGTGAGCCGCCACGTTAATAATGCCGATGTATTTTCCATTCTCCGCGAAGGAGATATTGCATATGTGAATTACCTCACGGTGCAGAACGGAACCATCGTTCATACACACACATCGAAATTAGAGACTCACCTCGACGAAAGCGATGAAGAAGTTCTTGCATTTGCAATTGCACATTTACGTTCAACATTCAACAGCATTTCATCAGAACTCATTATTCCTTTTGAAATTGAATATCCTGAAGAAGGGATAATAGTAACTGTTCCAAAAGGCGGCGATAAAAAGAAGCTGCTTGAATTGTCGGAGAAGAACGTGAATTATTTTCTCGATGAACTAAAAAAGAAGAGAACGCTGCATCTTGAAGGAAAGGACGACATGGAGCGAAAGAAGATCCTGTATCAATTGCAGCAGGATTTGCAGTTGCAGGAAGTTCCCGTGCACATTGAATGCTTTGATAATTCCAACTTCCAGGGCAGCTATCCTGTGTCGGCAATGGTATGTTTCAGAAATGGTGTACCGTACAAAAATGATTACAGGCACTTCAATGTAAAATCTGTTGAAGGCATCAACGATTTCGCAACAATGAAGGAAGTAGTGTTCAGACGCTATAAGAGGCTCAGGGAGGAGCAATCGGGTTTACCGCAACTTGTTATCATCGATGGAGGTAAAGGGCAGTTAAATGCCGCGTTGGAAGCAATAGGCGAACTCGAACTCCTGAATGAAATGACTGTAGTCGGTTTAGCAAAGAATGAAGAAGAAATTTTCTTCTCCGGCGACCAGGAATCGGTAAAACTCCCTTATAACAGCGAGAGTTTGAAACTCATCAGGAGAATCCGCGACGAAGTGAACCGTTTCGGCATTACTTTTCACCGCAAGAAACGAAGCCAGGGCACATTTAAGAATGAACTGGAGAGTATTCGCGGCATTGGTAAAGCAACTGCCGATCAGCTATTGCGGGAATTCCGGTCAGTGAAAAGGATTAAAGCATTAAGCGAAGAAGAATTGACACAGGCGGTAGGTGCAGCCAAAGCTGGTCTTATCAGGAAGCATTTTAATAGCGCTGCAGGAGAGGTAAAAAACGACGCTGAAGAAAGTGTCTGAAATAAAAAGGGGCCAGGATAGAAATCCAGCCCCGTTTTTAAAATCCAATATCCTATGAAAAACCGTTGTAAAAATAATGAAACACTTTAATAAAACAACATTAGGCTTCTGTATTTTAAAAATAAATGGCTATAATATTTAACTGTAATAATCTGACGTTGCACAGTTTACTGTTTAACGAATTCTGCAATTTTCCCATTTCGGGATACTTTCCATTTACATTAACATATAGGTGACAAAAAAACGCCGTGAGAATCACGGCGTTTAAAATAGTTGTTTACCTAACCTTCTTTAATAAGACCAGAGGTCTTGCTCGTAATTGAAGATCTTCTCTTTTATGTTCTCGCCTTCAAGCAATGCGAGGATAGGATCTTTTACGTATGAGCTGATGTAAAGGTCGTTTGGATTGTTGATGGTCGATTTAATGATGCGGCTTGCAAACATCCGGCTTTCGAAAAGCTCTTCCCAGCTCATCTTAGCACCGAAGTTTCTGCCGTTGTACACATCAAACTTAGCGAGCATCGGACGAAGATCCGGATAATATACCCAGAAGATCGGGGTTACCGCCCTGAAAGAACCATCATCGTTAAGAATGGTTTGAAGCGGGGCGATACCGAGAATCCTTGTATACATTCTTGAAGACTCCTTATCGAAAACTACGTCTTCCTTGATCCAGTATCTTTCTACCAGGTCAGGATTAAATTCCGCGCTGATTACAGTGTCTTTCATCAGACCTTTCGAACCATCGGGGTCGTTTGTCCAGTCGGGCACCTGTTGTGTTTTAGGTTTACCAACCAGCAGTTCTGCGATCTGCGGGAAAGTGAGGGGCGTAGTGAACCTGTCGTCGCCACCTACAGCGCTGAAAGCCGTAACCTCGTTATTCTTGATAGCATTCAGCAGGATCATGATAAACCTTTGGTTACCCTGGTCGCCTTCTGCTTTATACACGAAAGGAATGTTCATCTTTTCGTGAACGTCGATTTCGCGCCATACGCGTTGAACGTATGTTGCGTCGTCTTCACGGATGTGTTCGTATTCGAGAGGAGTTCTATCCTTCATCATGTTGCGCTGAATCGCATTATCGTTCCTGAGCGAAGGACGCGGTGCGTCGATCTTCAGTTCAGCAGCGGGAGCAGCGGGAACAGTATCTTTCGGTGCGGCAGCGAGTGCAGCATTCGCCTGGTTGTTACTCCTGTTTACAGTCGTCTTTTTAGCAGGTGCAGTTGTTCTCTTTTTTGTTGTGCGGGCTGCCGGTCTCTTCTGCTGCGCATCAGCAGATTCTACCATGAACCCGAGCATCAGCGTTAACAAACACAACCTGATAATGCGATTTTTCATCCTTCTTCTGTTTTGTTTTATATCGAAGCTCCGATATACCTGAGTAAACGGAGCTCCTGAATCTTTTATTTCAAGTTAAACGACATCTGGGGAAGATCCCTGGTTCTGCCGTCTGGTCCCACCACCTTAATGTTATCAAAAAAGATGCTGGTTCCTGGTGTAGCGTTGTTAATAATTGTAGCCGCACCGCCCGACCACCTGTTGCCATCGTTCGGGGACGTCTGGTAAACCGGGTACTTTCCACCCACTGCTCCAACATTGTAGCTGGTTACGCGGAAGGCAGCTTCAAAGTCTGAATCCATCAGCCTGGCGATGATGCCGCCCTGAGCTTTCAATTCGCTCGCAGGGATCGGGCCACCTCTTTTGTTCGCTACAAATGCGGCCGGATCCGGCAGGTATTTCACACGGTAAGTTACCGGTGTTGCTTTCCCGTCAACGATTACATTAATAGTCTGAACACCCGGAGTTTTCGGACGTGCCACCCATTTAGCACCACTCACGCGTTCGATAGCGCCGCCCGAGAATGTTGCATTCACTTTTTCGGCACCAACACCTGCAGTGATGGTGAGAGGATTGTCTACTCCAATGTACAATACGTTCATTTTATCAGCAGACACTGCAACACCTGAGGGTTGACCTACGGTGTAGTCGAGTGCTTTGGTAATTGTCTGGTCAATGCCATCCTGGTCTTTGTACCTGATCACAACGTTCACTTTACCTGAACCTGCAACCGGGAATTCGGTTTCAGCGATACCGTCTGCGTTTGCAGAAACCGGTCTGCCGTTGATGCTGATTTCAGGAGTTGCACCCGAAGAGGTGGCACCCAGGGCAGCATACACTTTCAGTTTTTCGCCTGGCATCAGGTAGCTGGAGCTGAGTCCACCTACGAAGCCGTATTTATCAAACCTTACCGCAACTTCACCAATTTTGTTGTGGCAGAAGCTTACGATCTGGTTCTCTGAATTTTTGATGTCGTTCTGAAACTTGTTGAGGATTGTAATCGCTGCTATCGCAGGAGTCATGTGAAAATAGTTGGTGGTCCAGCTATTGTTCTTGTTTCCTGTTTGCGAAGGCGGCGTTGACAAATCGATCGGCAGTTTGTTTTCGAAAGCCTGTTTGATTTCAGGATCGATGTTCAGCAGGTCCTGTTTCAGCTTAGTGAGTTCAGTGTGAAGTTTTGGACCTTCGCCCTGGTTGCTCATTACGCGTGTTGCTGCATCGAGGTTAGCTTCGTAACCAAGGCTGTCTTTGTTGCCGGGTTTGTAACCAGCTTCAGTCTTGATAGTTTCTTTGAGCTTTTCGATCCTCGCGTAAGCAGTTTGTGCCAGTTGCCTTGCCTGGTCGGCTTTGGGCTTCCAGATTTCCGCTTTCGCTTTTGTTTTAGGATCGTTTATTTTTTCTTCGAATGAACTGTAGATCGCGTTATTATTTCCCACCAATACATTATTGGCGTTATCGAGAGTTTTATTAACGGTTTTGAAGGCGTTCAGAATTTCAGCAGATACATTCAGTGCCAGTAATGCTGTAAGCACCAAATACATCATGTTGATCATCTTCTGCCGGGGCTCTTTAGGTAAAGCCATGATTTCGGTTTTTCTTTTGTTTAAACTATGCTGTTACGACTGGAGTTATTGTGGCTGTTTTAGGGTGGATTATGGATTTAACCATCATATTAATTTCTACCCTGCATAGCCGACAACATGTTACCATAAATGGTGTTCAGGTTGCTAAGGTTACCGGCAAGACGCGCGATCTGCTCGTGGGCTTTCTTGGCGTCGGTTACGCTGTTCTGCATTGTTTCAGATGCAGCAGTAAGGTGACCGTAGAAGCTGTTCATCGCTTTCAGGTGGTTGCTGGTATCCTGCAATTCCAGTTCATAAATTGCATTGAGTGAGCCAAGGTTTTTGGTCAGAACCTGAACCTGCTCGTGGAAATTCTTTGTGC
>JAFAGE010000240.1 GCA_023423015.1 Bacteroidota bacterium | reverse complement strand
CTACCATACCCTCGTTCTAATGTTGAATACATTTCATCAAACAACGCAATACGCGGCTCCGAATATTTCACCAGGCCCTTATGTCCTTTGTGTTTACTGATAATGGAAGCACACATGGTGTCGGCCTTTGGCCCGCGAATGTGTAGCCAGTATATAGTCCAAGGCGCATTATTTGCACTGCCGTAAATATGTGGAGTTCCTGCAGGCACCACAAAAAAGTTACCCGCCCCTACCTGGTGTTTGGCTCCCTCAATTTCTACCCAGCCTTTTCCTTCCACGCAGTAGATAAGAATATTCTGATCGATGCCGTTGTTACGCTTACGGTAGTGGTTAACCGCTTTGGGATAATAGCCGATATCGGTGATATATGAATCTTCGATGATCTTATTGGAATCGCACTGCATTGCGATTACCTTCTTCGGCAACACGATGGCACGTTGCCCCTGGAAGCCCTCTTTTTTCCTGATGCTGCTCATGCGTGGCCAAAATAAGAATATTGTCCATCTTTTCCATAAGAATGACTATTATCGGATCAGATTTTTCTTCGAAAATTTGAGGTTTGCGATCTCAACCAAAACCTAATGACCGGTAATTACAATTTTCGATATATACTGCTCATCTCATTTATCTCTGCGCTTGGCGGTTACCTGTTTGGCTTTGATTTCGCCGTTATCTCCGGGGCTTTGCCTTTTCTGAAAGAAGAATTTGATCTTAACGCATACCAGGAAGGATTTACCACAGCCTGCCTTGCCATCGGTTGTATTGCCGGTGCAGCTTCTGCAGGAAGATTGTCTGAAAAGAACGGACGCCGCTTCGCATTAAAAGTTGCCGCTATCATTTTTACCGTGTCTTCACTGGCGATGGCTGCGGCATCAAACCTCGTTATATTCAATATCGCACGCTTTTTTGCAGGCAGCGCGGTGGGTATGGCTTCGGTGTTGTCGCCCATGTACATCGCCGAAATTTCTCCCAATGAAGTAAGGGGACGTATGGTTTCGCTCAACCAGTTTGCCATTGTAACCGGCATACTCGTCACCAATATTGTAAACTATTTTCTCGGTGCAGGTGGCACGGAATCGTGGCGTTGGATGTTTGGCGCAGGCGCCGTTCCCTCTGCCCTGTTCTTCTTCGGCATTTTGTTTTTACCCGAAAGTCCTTACTGGCTGGTAAAGAATAATCAAAGCAATAAAGCACGCGCGGTGCTGGGTAAAATCGGGAACGATGCTTACGCCAATCATGCGATGGAGCAACTCGCCAAACCTTCAAACGAAAATTCGAGGGCTGCCATGAGCGCCATCTTCCAGCCGCGCTTTATGAAAGCGATTCTTGCCGGTGCAGGTCTTGCGGTATTCCAGCAGTTCTGCGGCATCAACGTAGTATTTAATTATACCACCAGCATTTTCGAAAGTATCGGCTTTAGTAAAGAAGACCAGCTGATGCAAACCATATTTATCGGCGCGGTAAACATGCTGTTTACATTTATTGCAATGGCATTGGTCGACCGCATCGGCCGCAAGCCGCTGATGTTTGTGGGCGCTGCTGGTTTGTCTATATTATATGTGCTGATTGCGCAGGCATTGTTTGCACAATCTCCATTCACATCGTATGTGTTGCTGGCTGCAATTGGTTTGTATGCATCCACACTGGCACCTGTAACCTGGGTGCTGATCAGCGAAATTTTTCCCGGCGAAATCAGGGAGCAGGCCACTTCATTCAGTGTGCTGTGCCTCTGGGGAGCCTACTTTGTTCTCACATTCACATTTCCTGTATTGGCAGAAGCGATGGGCGATGTTGCCAACACCTTCTACATCTATGCAGGCGTGTGTGTGCTGGGCGCATTGTTTATCTACTTCCGTATTCCTGAAACTAAAGGTGTTGAACTCGGTGGCACCACTGCAACAATCCGGCATTGATGCCGGGCATAGACCTTATCCTGCTGTGAGGGCATTTGCCCATTTAAAACATCAATGATGAACGACGTTAGAGCATGGGAAGAAAAACTGGTATTGCCTACCTATCTTCCTGCGGAACCTGAAAAAAATCCCATCTTCCTCCTGAAACGTGTGTACCTGGGAAGTTCAGGAGCCGTGTATCCAAATCCTGTGATCGAAAAGATTGCCCAGGAAAAATCGGATAGAGAATACACCGCCCTGTGGATAGAAAACAAGTACTTGCGCATCCTGGTGCTGCCCGAACTCGGCGGCCGTATTCATCGTGCATTCGACAAAATTCGCAACCGCGACTTCGTTTATTATAATAGTGTGGTTAAACCCGCACTGGTAGGTTTAACAGGTCCATGGATCAGCGGAGGTATAGAATTCAACTGGCCTCAACACCACAGGCCCTCCACTTTCGATCCTATCGATTATTCAATACAGGATAATGAAGATGGCAGCAAAACCATCTGGGTAAATGAAATAGAAGTGATGAGCCGCACTAAAGGTATGGCCGGCTTCACGCTTTATCCCGACAAAGCATATCTCGAAATAAAAGGGCGATTATTCAACCGCACTCCCCTGCCTCAAACGTTTCTATGGTGGGCAAACCCTGCGGTGAAGGTGAACGATCATTATCAATCCATCTTCCCTCCCGATGTGCATGCCGTGTTCGATCACGGTAAACGCGACGTGAGTGATTTCCCCATCGCAACCGGTATGTATTATAAAGTGAACTACGCACCAGGCACCGACATCTCCCGTTATAAAAATATTCCCGTACCCACTTCATTTATGGCTGCCGAATCGAAATACGATTTCATTGGCGGCTACGAACACGACACCCGCGCAGGCATGCTGCACGTGGCCGATCATCATTTTAGTCCCGGTAAAAAACAATGGACATGGGGCAATGGCGATTTTGGTAAAGCATGGGACAGGAACCTCACCGACGAAGACGGTCCATATATAGAATTAATGTGCGGCGTGTACACCGACAACCAACCCGACTTCAGCTGGCTGCAACCCAATGAAGAAAAAACTTTCGAACAATACTTCATGCCTTACGCTGAAATTGGCGTAGTGCATTGTGCATCGAAGGATGTGGCAGTAAGTTTTGAATTACAGGGGCAGAAGGCAGAAAAAGGCAGAGGGCAGAAGGCAGAAGGCAATGAAACAGATGACGTGATATGCCGTATCT
>JAFAGE010000219.1 GCA_023423015.1 Bacteroidota bacterium | reverse complement strand
CTATTAGGTGAACAAAAAGCACTCGAAGCCATAAAGGCGGGCGTTGCCAAGCAGGGTTGGTAACACAATCACGAATACAGGGTTGGTATTCACTATAACGTTCGGGCTATCCATTCCTTTGAATATTCAAAGAACTTGGATAGCCTTTTATTTAGTTCATGTTGTTAATCCGAGCTAACTGCTACCGTGCGGCTGTTTCTTTGTGGTTGTGCCTGCTTGTTGTTTATGCAACCGCGCAGAACGCAAGACCTTACCATTTAAACGGAAGTGCATACCAGGAAAATTGCAACTGCTACACGCTAACTCCAGACGACTTCTTCCTTTCGGGCTCTGTATGGAACATCAACAAGATTAACCTCAACGAACCATTCGATTTCACATTTACCGTCTTTCTTGGTTGCCATGATAGTGATGGTGCCGATGGCATTGCTTTCGTTTTGCAGCCCATCAGCACAAGCGTTGGTGCAACCGGAGGAGGTATCGGCTACGATGGCGTGTCTCCTTCAATCGGGGTGCTGGTAGACACCTGGCAGAATATCGAAGACAACGATCCCGCATTCGATCACATTGCTATTCATAAAAACGGCATCATCGATCATTCCACTATGACCGATGTAACCACACCTGTTCCGGCATTACCGGGGGCGCCCAATATTGAAGATTGCCAATGGCACGTGTTGCGCATCACCTGGAATCCCTCAAACTATCGGCTAAATGTAGAATTCGATGGTTTATTTGTAACAGGAGTGACTTATGATATGGTTTCAGAGGTATTTGGTGGTGATCCGCTTGTTTATTGGGGATTCACCGGAGCTACCGGCGGTTCTAAAAATCATCAACGCGTTTGCACTTCGCTCGATCCAAAGTTTGTATTTCCGGCCGGCCAGGAAACGTGTTTTCCTGAAACATTACATTTCATCGACAGCTCAATATCTTTTGGCAGCATCGACAAATGGTTCTGGGATTTTGGTGATGGAACCAAATGGGAAACCAGCACGCCTGGAAACCCTCCTCCACACAACTATGCAGCACCGGGAGAATACCAGGCTTCACTCCAGATTCTTGGAAACGACGGCTGCCTATCGGAACCGTTTGTGCAAACCATTGTGATGGGCACTGAACCTGAACCAGGATTTTCCTATAGCCCATACCCGGTTTGCGAAGGTGAACCAACAGTGTTCAGGGATACATCGTATGTTCAATTCGGAACAATTAATCAATGGACCTGGAATATAGGTGCCCAGGAATACACTGTGGAAGAGCCGCCACCAATTCCGCTAAGCGGCACCACGCCCGTGAGCCTCCAGGTGAAAACAAAGGAAGGATGTTTGTCGCAGGTGGTGAGTGAAAATCTGACCAGTTATCCCGCGCCGCAGATAGATTTTGCAGCGGGAAACATTTGCATAACAGAAGCTTCTGCATTTCACGGATTAAATACACGTGCAGAAGTGGATGTAAGCCGCTGGTCGTGGTCTTTTGGAGATGGCACAACCCGCCTTAGTTTATCACCCGATGTGAATTATCGTTATCGGAAAGGTGGTGTTTATGATGTGCAGGTTACCGGGTATTCACATGCAGGCTGTGCATCTCTACCTGTGTCAAAACAGATTACCGTTTATGAAACCAACGCATTTGCGGGTAACGACACCATTGTTGCGGTTAATCAGCCAATACAGTTGAATGGTTCCGGAGGAGAATTTTACAAGTGGACACCATCGGATGTGCTCAGTGCCGATGACATTGCCAACCCGGTTGCAACATTGCCACGCAATACCAGCCTGGTACTTACTGCTTATACTGAAGCGGGTTGTGCCACGACAGACACGTTGAACATCAAAGTATACAAAGGACCTTCGCTTTATGTGCCATCAGCGTTTTCGCCAAATAATGATGGCCAAAATGATGACTTCCGCTTCATTGCAGTGGGCATGTCGAAAATCGAGTTGTTCCAGGTATATAACAGGTATGGACAGGTTATGTATTCATCAACCGAAATAATGAAAGGTTGGGACGGGAGACTTGCAGGCATTCCTCAACCCTCCGGCACATATGTGTGGATGATCCGTGGTGTAGATATCAACGGCACTATTCACTCGAAAAAAGGAACGGTTACCCTGGTGCGGTAGGCTTATGAAATTACCTGCGCTCCAAAATATGGCTGAAGAGCTGTGGGAACACGTATTCCTTCAGGCGTTTGATTATTTTCCATCAAAGCCGCAAGAATACGGGGTAATGCGAGCGAGCTTCCGTTAAGCGAATGAACCAACTGGGTTTTACCACTCGTGCCTTTGTAACGAATCTTCATCCTGTTGGTTTGAAATGCTTCGAAGTTGGAAACTGAGCTCACTTCAAGCCATTTTTTCTGTGCCGCGCTGTACACTTCAAAGTCGTAGGTGAGGGCAGAGGCGAAGCTCATGTCGCCACCGCATAATTTCAATATACGATACGGTAGTTCCAGTGATTGCACCAGCTTTTCTACGTGAGCCACCATTTCATTCAATGTGTCGTAACTTTTTTCCGGAGCAACAAGCTGAACCACTTCTACTTTATCAAATTGGTGCAGGCGGTTTAATCCGCGAACGTCTTTTCCATAACTCCCCGCTTCCCTTCTGAAGCATGGGCTGTAAGCAGTCATCTTAACTGGCAGATCACTTTCTTTCAGAATCTCGTCGCGGTAGATATTTGTTACGGGAACTTCAGCCGTTGGAATAAGATAAAATTCATCGGCCGTAACATGGTACATCTGTCCTTCTTTGTCGGGCAGTTGTCCCGTACCATAAGCTGAACTTTCGTTTACCATGTAGGGTGGCTGAAATTCCAGATACCCTGCGCTTGTATTGTAATTCAAAAAATATTGAATCAGCGAACGTTGAAAGCGCGCACCATTCCCTACATAGAACGGAAACCCGCTGCCGGTTACTTTGTTCCCCAGGTCGAAGTCGATCAGCCTGAACTTTTTTGCCAGGTCCCAGTGAGGGAGAGCATTCTCCGGGAGCGAAGGAATGGTTCCACCTTCGCGCACAACAACGTTGTCTTCAGGAGTTCGTCCTTCCGGAACTTCAGTTGAAGGAAGGTTCGGCAGGCGTACCAGGAGGTCGTTCAATGTGGATTCAAGTTCGTCGAGTTTTGCACGGAGAGGTTTCATGGAAGTATTAAGAGCTTCCACTTCCTGGCGTCGAGCTGTTGCTTCATCTTTTTTGCCTTGGCCCATCAGCTTCCCGATCTCTTTCGAAATAGCGTTTGCCTGCGATTGGATGTTTTCCGATTCAAGTTGCACTTTCCGTTTTTCATCATCAAGAATGATTAACTGGTCGACCACTTCAGATTCTTTAAAGTGCTTGACGCGCAGCCGCTCTTTCACCAAGTCTGCATTTTGCCGGATGAAGCTGAGTTGTAACATGGCGCAAATATAACCCTGCCTGTTCTCAAATGCATAATTTTGGGCATGCACATAAACGACGACATACAGGCGAGATGGTGGAAACTCGAAGAAAAGCTGCTTGAAAGATTTGGAAAAAAACCCGACCTCGAAAGCGTGCTGTTCCTGGTCGGTATCCAGGAATTGGGTAATATCCGTAAGAAATTTACCAAAGAACAAAAGCAGGATCTGATACATGTTGCGGTGTGCAGCCTGCTGTCGCAAAGCGGATATTTTGAATTGGACAGGGTAGATGACGAGGGTTGGCCGCACTTCCGGCAGTTGAAATCGTTGCCTGAACTGAACCTGATTGAACAGGAGAACTTTCTGAAAGATCATACGTTGCTCTACTTTGAGACACATAATATTTTGTAATCTTGCACCTCTAAACAGCCACACATGAATTTTCCCGGTAACCTGCGATATACCAAAGATCACGAATGGATTAAGCTTGATGGCGACATTGCTACCGTTGGCATCACTGATTTTGCCCAGCGCGAATTGGGTGATATCGTGTATGTGGATATCGAAACAGCCGGTAAAGCACTCGACGCGGAATCTGTTTTCGGATCGGTAGAGGCGGTAAAAACAGTGTCGGACCTCTTTCTGCCGGTTGCCGGTACCATTACAGAAGTTAATCCTGCGCTGGCTGCCACGCCCGAACTGGTAAATACCGATCCATATGGCGAAGGCTGGATGATCAAGCTAAAGGTGTCGGATCCTGCGGCTGTGGAGGCATTGATGGACGCAGACGCTTATTCTGCAATCGCCGGGGAATAAATTGCCGGTCCGGCTCCATACGTACATACCTCACTGAGCGCGTCAGGCGCGAACAAACTTTAAGTGATGGGCAAAGTTTAGACAAATGGTTTTTTGAATTATCTTTCGCCAGTATGTTGGCCTTGATCAGAAGAATTCTTTCCTACAAATTTTTTCCCCTTGCATTTACGCTATTAACCATTATTCTTCTGTGTTTACCAGGCTCAATTGTACCAGGTTCCGGCATATTTGACATTCCCAACTTCGACAAATTTGTTCATGTTGTAATATTCGGGATGAACGTGCTTTTCTGGGGGTTGCACTATGCATATTCGAACCCTGAACCCTCACGATTTCGTACAGTAGTTATCATTGCTACGATCTTCATGATTGTGCTTGGAGTGGCTATGGAATATGTTCAGAAGTATTTTGTGCCGAACCGGTCGTTCGACAGCTGGGATATTGTGGCAGATATTGCAGGGTGCGTGATCGCTGCAATATGGCTTTGGATAATTGTGAAAGGAAATGTTAAAAAGAAAGTTCTCTCAAATAAACCTCAACCTGAAGCAGCACAACGGGATAGGCACTTGTCTTAAATGACAGGACTTTCATAGAGCAGGAAATTTTTAAATAGAAAAGCCCCTGTAGAAACAGGGGCCGTAACCAAAACTAACTGCTTATGAGAAAATTGACTGCTTTATGAAGTCTTTTTCATTGTAAATAACACAAAAGCGGTGCCACTCAATCCTTAATTTACGTTAAGGCCGGCTAATTACCTTCGTATACGCCGGAAATTCTTTTAATTCTTATTGCAAAGTTAGATTCGTGTAGATTTCTTTTCACGAATGTGGATTTGATTTCTCATAATATTAACACGCCTGATCCTAAGAGAATCGAGCTGGTTTTAGTTCTGTTTAGCCAGCTTTTCGGAGTTTTCCGCAAACTGCAGAGCGTCGATAAATTCCTGTATTTCGCCGTTTAATACTGCGTCGAGGTTATAAACGGTAAGGCCTATCCGATGATCGGTAATCCGGCCTTGCGGAAAGTTATAGGTCCGGATTTTTGCACTCCGGTCGCCGCTGCTTACCAGGCTTTTACGATGGCGGGCAATCTCTTCCTCCTGCTTCCGCACCTGCTCCTCATACAATTTTGTCCGAAGCATCTGCATGGCTTTTTCACGGTTGCCAAGCTGGGAACGTTCCGTCTGGCAAACCACCACGGTACCCGTAGGCAGGTGCGTCAGCATCACCTTTGTTTCCACTTTATTCACGTTCTGGCCTCCCGCGCCACCACTTCGGGCTGTTTCCATCTTCACATCGGCAGGGTTCAATTCAAAATCAACTTCTTCAGCCTCAGGCATTACGGCAACCGTAGCAGCTGAAGTATGCACGCGGCCGCTGGTCTCGGTTTCGGGAACGCGTTGAACGCGGTGTACACCACTTTCAAATTTGAGAGTTCCATACACATCGTCGCCGGTCACTTCCAACTGAACTTCCTTATAGCCGCCCACTGTTCCTTCGCTCTCGCTGAGGATGGCTGTCTTCCAGCCCTTTCGTTCACAATATTTGAGGTACATGCGCAGCAGGTCGCCCGCAAAAAGGCTGGCCTCGTCTCCGCCGGTTCCTGCGCGTATTTCAATGATGGCATTTTTGTCGTCTTGCGGATCTTTCGGAATAAGCATCTGGCGGATTGAACTTTCCATTTGTTCCTTTTTCTCCTCCAACCCGGGCATTTCCTCTTTAGCAAGTTCTCTCAGCTCTTCATCATCTCCATTAAGAGCTTCTTTATAAAAATCTAAGTCGTCGAGTAATTTCCGGTAATCGTGGTAAGCTGCAACAATCTTTTCGAGGCTGCGGTATTCTTTGCTGGTCTCCATGTACTTCCGGTTATCGTTCACGATCTCGGGGTTGGTAAGCGCCACTCCCAGATCCTCGAACCTCGCTTTTATCGCGTCCAGCTTATCTATCATATAATCCTTTATTTTTAAGCCCGTAGGCGCGCAAATTTAAATCATTCAACCCGCATGGCTTTCAGGAAATTCGCTGCTGATTACCTGTTCACCGGCAAAGAAATGCTCGGCGGCAATGCCGTACTGATAACGGATGAAAAGGGTAAAGTGCATAGCATCGTGGACATTGCAGAAGTTAGCGACGGTATCGAACGATACAACGGTATAATTTCACCAGGATTTATCAATTGCCACTGCCATCTTGAACTTTCTCACCTGAAAGGTGCAATTCCCCGGCATACAGGCATGGTAGAGTTCCTGATAACAGTAATGAACACCCGAAATGCGAGTGAAGAAATTATTCGTGATTTTATTGCATATGAGGAGCGATACATGCGCGAAAAAGGAGTGGTTGCGGTAGGTGATATATGCAACACTGCACACACACTTGAAATCAAAAAGGGTTCGGATTTATATTTCCACAATTTTATTGAAGCGATAGGATTTGTTCCTGCCACCGCTGGTATGCGATTCGGGCAGGCTTTAGAAACATATCGTGCGTTCAGCGACGAAGACCAGGCCGCGTCTATAGTTCCACATGCCATGTATTCCGTGTCGCCTGAACTTTTTAAGCTGATCAATGAGCATGAGAAAAATGCATTGCTGTGCGTTCATAACCAGGAAAGCGATGCTGAAACAAAATTCGCTACTCATGGAACAGGAAATTTCCTTCAATTATATCGCAAGCTAAATCTTGACATTTCGCATTTCAAGCCATCTTCAGCCAGTAGCTTGCGTTACACGCTGAATTATATCAGTCCCGAACATTCCCTCATCCTTGTTCATAATGTGCACACATCACACCGCGATATTGAATGGGTAGAGGCAAACCGTGAAACGTTGCCGGAACTGTGGTGGTGTCTTTGTCCAAATGCGAATTTATACATCAATGACAGGCTTCCGGATGTAAAGATGTTGCTGAAAGAAAATGATCACCTGGTAGTTGGCACTGATAGCCTGGCATCGAACGTTCAACTTAACATACTCGAGGAATTGAAAACGCTGCAATTGCATTTTCCCACCCTCAAAACAGAACAATTATTACAGTGGGCTACCATTAACGGCGCGAAGGCATTGCGCATATCGAGCCGCTACGGCAGTTTCGAAAAAGGTAAACAACCAGGAGTTGTGGTAATTCATGGTGGACGCAGAGGAATGCTTCATGGCACAGTGTCGCGACGTGTATTATGACAATACAGCTTCCAGGACGGGAAGCGTTTTCATTTGTCCAAAATCCTGGATATGCAGCGAGTAAAATGTTTCTATGGCATGAAGAAGTTTGCGGCGAAGTTCCTGGTTGAGCCGGAGTTGCGAAAGTTCTGAAGGCTGCATTACTTTCAGCAGATGAGAAACGATGCTGCTTTCCTGCTCATCGAGATACCATGAATGTAATGGCCGCTCCGGAACAAATACTCCTTCCTGTAGATCAAGATAGCGGGCTTCTTCAGAAAAACGATCGGCAAACCTGAATCCATAAAAACCACTTAGGTGTAAGGCAAAGTATAGGGGGAAATTAGCCGCTTCAGTGTCGCCGGATTTGTCAAGATGTATAAAGGCATCTTCCACAAAATGGAATAGCTCAGCATTTGGTTCAGGTTGTTTAAGGCTGCGCTGAAGCAGTTCGATCATGAACAAGGCGACTGCATTGCGATATACATTGAAAAAAATATTTTCGTACACGAAAGCCCATTTATAATCTTTCAGGCGCTGCAGATTTTTTAAGTCGTTGTGGTATGCTTCAAGTTCGAGCAGTGCCCCCGGTTGAAAAAGATTAGCGCGTCCGGATCCTTTTTTGGAAGTAATCCTGACGCCATTCACGATGTATGATTGTATGCCAAACAATTCTGTGAAAATGGAAGCAATAATGCTTGTTTCCCCATACTTAACTGTTCGAAGTACAATGCCGCGGGTTTTGTGAGTCACTTTCCAAAGTTACTGTTAAGCTGATAACTGCCGTTACGCCAAGGTTTGCAGCATACCCGTTATATTTGCCGTTCACTTAATTTATGCGAATTCATGTGGGGAACAGCTGCGTCGGTAATTCTGCGATTTAAATGGCCGTTGTTGATTCTTATTCTGGCGTTGACCGCTTTTTTTGGATGGCACGCTTCGAAAGTGCAGCTGAGCTATGAATTTACAAGCGCAATCCCCCGCGACAATCCCAAGTACCTTGCTTACCAGGAATTCAGAAAAGAATTTGGCGAAGATGGCAACCTGCTCGTAGTAGGAGTAACCACCAACAATCTGTTCAACGAAGCCGTTTTTAATGACTATGCCGCACTTGCAGAAGAACTGAGGAAAACAGACGGTGTAATTGGTGTGTTGAGTATTCCGGGAGCCACCAACCTCGTGAAGGATACGGCATCAGAAAAATTGAATGCAATTCCCGTGTTCCCGGCAGGTAAACTTAGCCAGCAATCCATCGACAGCTCACGGGCTGTTTTTTTTACGCTCAGGTTTTATGATGGGTTACTCTACAATGCTTCTGCCGGGGCATATCTCATGGGAGTGAGCATCAATAAGGATGTACTCAATTCGAAGAGAAGAACGGCTGTAGTTGCATCAATTATTGATGCGGTGAATGCTTTTGGCCAGAAACACACGTTGCAAATGCATTACAGTGGCCTGCCATTGATCCGAACATCGCTTGCCACTCGTATCGCAAACGAAATGCAATGGTTCCTGTTTGGCTCAGTATTATTATCAGCCGCCATACTACTGATATTTTTCCGCAGCCTGAGTGCAACCATGTTATCGTTGTTTGTTGTTGTTGTAGGCGTGGTGTGGAGCCTGGGAACAATGCACCTGTTCGGATATAGGATAACGCTGCTGAACGCCCTGATACCACCGCTGGTGGTGGTAATCGGTATTCCGAACTGTATTTATTTCCTTAATAAATATCACAGCAGTTACCGCGACCTTGAAAAACAAGGCAATATCGAAAGAAGTTCTATCAAACACCAGGCGCTGGTAGAGATGATTAGCCGCATGGGTATTGTTACGCTGTTCTGTAACATCGCTGCAGCAATTGGGTTTGCTGTATTCGCGCTTACGCGCAGCGCAATTTTGAAAGAGTTTGGTGTTGTTGCGGGCATCAACATCTTTGCGTTGTTCTTCATTTCACTCATAATTATACCGGGAGTACTTAGCATTCTGCCCGATCCGAAACAGCGACATACACGCTACCTGGAAAATAGATGGTTATTGTCTGTTCTCGACAGGCTGGAGATATGGTCGTTAAATCATCGCCGTTCTATTTACGCAGTCACATTTGTTGTGCTTGCAATATCTGTGGCAGGAATGTTCAGGTTGAAATCAGAAGGTTTTATTGTGGATGATCTCCCAAAGACAGACAGGTTATATACCGACCTCAAATATTTCGAAAAGAATTTTGAAGGCGTGATGCCACTTGAAATTGTGGTGGACACAAAACGCAAAAATGGTTTACGTAGCAATCCTCTACGCACGTTTGCCAAAATAGATTCACTAAGTGCATTCATAGAAGCAAAACCCGAATTCAACAGACCTCTGTCAATCGTTGAAGGGATGAAATTTGCACGACAGGCATATTATGATGGCGACAGCACCAATTACGGTTTGCCAAACTCATTCGACATTGCTTTTCTTGCCCAGTATCTTGGCACGCGTTCGGGCGATGGAGGTCAGAAC
>JAFAGE010000212.1 GCA_023423015.1 Bacteroidota bacterium | reverse complement strand
GTATGGACACAACGTTACCTGGAACTGTGCTACGAGGGCAAAACATGGTTCGACATGTTACGTACGCGTAAAGTGCGCAACGATATCACCAAAGAGTACGATGATTTTGTAGGTCACACCACCGTATGGGGTAAAACCTTAACAGAAAATCAGCTGCTCTTCCCGATACCATTGCGGGAAATTAATAATAACCCTAACCTCACACAGAACGGAACGTTCTGATTACAGACGGGAAACGGCAGTTTAAAAACTGCCGTTTTGCCGTTTTATACACATTGCTTTCGCAGCGCTGCCTGGTTTCTTTGCTATACGATGTTGGTGAAAACATTTGGCAGTGCAGTATATGGAGTTGAAGCGATTACGATTTCAGTGGAAGTGAATGTGATGAACGGGAGAGATTTCTCCATTGTCGGTTTACCCGACAACACCATTCGCGAAAGTGTCAAACGTGTAGAAAGCGCGATTAAAACGAATGGTTACTACATGCCGCGAACCAAGGTAGTTGTAAACCTTGCGCCTGCAAACATCCGTAAAACCGGATCTGCTTTCGATCTTCCTATCGCTATTGCTACGCTCGGTGCAACCGACCAATTATTGCAGCCTGAACGACTTAAAGATTATGTGATCATGGGCGAGTTAAACCTCGACGGCGGTATACAGCCGATTCGTGGAGCATTGCCAATTGCCATCACCACCAACCGTGAGAATTTTAAGGGACTGATTTTACCGGAGCAGAATGCGCGCGAAGCAGCAATGGTAAGCCAGCTGAATGTTTATGGCGTATCGACCATGAAGCAGGTGATAGAATTCTTCAGAAACGAAGATGCGCTGAAACCTGTTTTTGTAAACACAAGCGAGGAGTTCTTTGACACGCAGAATGTTTTTGATCTTGATTTTGCCGACGTGAAGGGGCAAACGAATATCAAACGGGCACTTGAGATTGCGGCGGCAGGCGGGCACAACGCTATTTTGATCGGACCGCCCGGCGCCGGAAAAACAATGCTTGCCAAACGCCTCCCAACAATACTGCCACCCCTGTCACTAAAAGAAGCATTGGAAACAACCAAGATTCATTCCGTGGCCGGCAAGTTGCCGCACAATGGCACATTGATCGCCCGGAGACCTTTCAGAAGTCCGCATCATACGATCAGCGATGTAGCTCTTGTAGGTGGTGGCGGTGTTCCTCAACCCGGGGAAATTTCGTTGGCGCACAATGGAGTACTATTTCTCGATGAATTGCCTGAATTCAAACGTTCTGTGCTCGAAGTTTTACGGCAACCACTCGAAGAAAGGAGGGTGGCTGTTTCACGGGCGGCATTCGCCGTCGAGTTCCCGGCCAACTTCATGCTCATCGCATCCATGAATCCATGTCCATGTGGATTTTACAATCATCCGGATAAAGAATGCAGTTGTCCGCCAGGTATGGTTCAGAAATATCTGAATAAAATATCAGGTCCGTTGCTTGACCGCATTGACCTCCATGTTGAAGTAACACCCGCATCGTTTACCGATATGACATCGGGTGCCGCGGGTCAATCCTCGCAGGAGATCAGAACAAGAGTAATCGCGTCGAGAAGCATTCAGACAGAGCGGTACCGTTCTCTTGAAAATGTACACTGCAATGCCATGGCCTCCCCCAAACAATTGAAAGAACTTTCGCGTATCGACCAGGCGGGATTGAGCATCCTGAAAAACGCAATGACTAAGCTGAACCTTTCAGCAAGGGCATACGATCGCATTCTGCGTATGGGCCAGACGATTGCTGATCTTGATTTATCTGAAGTGATCAGGGCCGATCATATTGCAGAAGCAATACAATACCGAAGCCTTGACCGTGAAAGTTGGGGCAAAATGTAAAGTGAGTTCCACAACAGATTACTGGGTCTTCAATTTTTCTTCTATCTGCGTTGGCGTAAGTAAAATCTTGTGTGGATACTTTTTCAGCCACGCGCGAAATTCGTCTTTAATGGTGTTCGACCAGTCGCCATGAATTTCACCACTCGGATATTTGTTCTGTTGAAGAAGATATCTTTCAAATTCATCGCGAAGGCGTACAAATTCTGCATCTTCCACCAGCTGGTTTACCAAAAATGCAGGGATGAATACCACGCCGTAGTCGTTAGCAAACACAACATCACCCGGAAGTACGGTTACGTTTCCAATGCGAATAGGCATATTGATCGCAGTCGGTGTCATGTCTTTGATATATGATGGATCATGTCCTTTTACCCATGCATTGAATCCATCTGTCTCTTTCAATTCCTGCATGTCGCGGATTGCGCCATAAAAAATCACCCCTTTCCCGGTTTTAGCGTAAATGGAATTTCCAAGTGAGGAGCCGATGAGAGTGCCGTCTTTCACTTTGCCGTAACCATCTGCCACGTAGATATCGTTCTTCGTTAATATGTCGATTGGCCAGATGTTGATGCCGCCTTTTTGTGAACGTCCTTCAGCTTTACCCTGGCCGCGAACGAGGCTGTCGAGATCGGGGCGCGATGGCATGAATTGCGCAGTAACAACCCGACCAGTCATTACTTGTCCGGGTTTTAAGATGATCCAGTCGCTCTCCACCTGGCTTCTGAATCCTTTGTTGTTAAGAAATCCCCAGATCTGTTCCAGTGTGCATTTTGCGAGACTTTCAAGCACTGCGTCCGATACTTTGGGTCTTCCGTCAGGAGAACGTTCACCTTTCCAGGTGGAAGTGTATGCGGTCACCATTTCCGGAGTAGCGCCTACGCGCTGAGCAGTAGCGTCAGCAATCAGCGACAGAAAAAACAGGAAAACTATAGAATGCTTTATGAACATGTCTGAACCAATTATTAATTATTAAAAACAAAGAATAGTGAATAGTACTGACCATTTACTATTCACTATTCAACATTCAAATCCCGCTTATCTCTTAACTATACGTTCTGTCGTGCGAACGGAGGTCATCCCATTGCGGCGTTGGCGCGAAATATGATTTATCCTTTGCGTGCAGGTGTTGTTTTACTACTTCATCATTTAATTCAATTCCCAGCCCGGGTGCGGTTAAAGGAACGGGTGCAAATCCTTTGTCGATGAGTTTACGTCCGTCTGTCGTTTTCACCATGCCTTCCCACCAGGGAACGTCTACAGAGTGATGTTCGAGCGACAGGAAGTTTTGGGTTGCTGCGGCACAATGCACATTCGCCATAAATGAAACGGGTGTTCCGGCCTGGTGCATTGCCATCGCAATTCCTTTTTCTTCAGCATAATCGCCAATGCGTTTTGTTTCCAGCAATCCGCCTGAAGATGCGAGATCAGGGTGAACGATGTCAACCGCACGTTCATCAATGAGTTTGCGGAATCCGTCGAGCAGATAAATATCTTCCCCGGTGAGTGTTGGTGTTTCCAGCGCTTCGGAGATTGTTTTCCATTGTTCTGTGTATTGCCATGGAACCATGTCTTCGAACCAGGCAAGACGATATTTTTCCAGGGCCTTACCCAATCGAATATTATTATTTAAATCAAAGTGACCGTAATGATCTGTTGACAATGGCACCTCGTAGCCAACAAGGCTTCTTACATTTTCAACTATTCGTTCAAGTTCTTCAAGTCCCTTTTCGGTGATCTGTACCTGCGTGAACGGGTGCATGGTGTTACTGTACGACATGTAATTCTGCTGGTCGCCCCACTGGTTCAGCATACCCTGTGCATTCTCCCAGAATTTTGAATTCACGATAGTTCCGGGTTTTCCGCGCAATTCGCCGATGGAAACGTCCATCTTCAGCCAGGTGTATCCCTGATCAACCATCCTGTACCTGATAAGTTTTTTCTGTTCTTCCGGAGAACCTGCTTCGGGAGTGTCGGCGTACAGGCGCACTTTGTCGCGGTAGCGTCCACCCAATAATTGCCATGCCGGAACATTGTAAGCTTTGCCGCATATATCCCATAATGCCATTTCGACGGCGCAAACACCTCCTGCCTGGCGAGCCGGTCCACCGAACTGTTTTATGGATTTAAAAAGCATCTCAACATTGCACGGGTTTTTACCGAGCAAGCGGCTTTTTAGCATCAATGCATATCTTTCATCCGCTCCATCCCTTACCTCACCAAGACCGTAAATTCCCTGGTTTGTGTCGATGCGGATAATCGGTGTTCTGCCCATTACTGCTGTAACAGCATAGCGCATGTCGGTAATCTTGAGATCTGATGGAGCCGAGTAACGGCTTACATTCTGGGTACTTTGTGC
>JAFAGE010000204.1 GCA_023423015.1 Bacteroidota bacterium | reverse complement strand
GTGCAGGTATATGTTGAAGCTGTTGGGGAACAGAAATTTCACTTTTCCAAGTGCATTACCCTCACCCGGCAGCTGGCGTATTTTCGGTATGCTGTCGTCGTTTTTGCCGGTTACTTCCAGGTTGTTTTCGAACAGGTACACCGAGTCTTCATCTATCTGCGGCAGTATTTCTTCTACAACTATGCTTTCGGGCACATGCCAATATGGGCTGAACACCACCTGGTTCATGTAGCCGCTAAACATGATGGTGCTGTTACCCTGCTTGCCTACAATCACTTCCATTTCAAATGCCTCCTTATTACCATCCCACACGTGCATCATAAATTCAGGTATGTTCACGTGTATGCGGCGGCCTTTTGGCTCCGCAGGTTGCCAGCGCATACGCTCCATGTTTATCATTATCTGCTGTATGCGGGCCAGCACTGGTTTATTCAGCTCGCGTATTAATGAAATGCTGAGTGCGCTATCGTCACCAAGGCCATAGCTCTGCTTTGCTTTGGCTATAGCAGCTTTAAGCTCCTGGGTGAAGATGGGAGTTGTGTCTTTACCGGGCAAGGCACCGGTTGCTATCAGGCGCTTTTTGATGTGAGTGATTGCAGTGTCTGCAGATCCAATCTTGTATTTCTTCACCCTTTCTTTGAGCTCGGGCCATTCACCTTCGTGTGCAACGTCTACATGCCGGCGCAGTTCTTTTTTGAGGGCATCGTAGGCGGCATTGGTGCCTTTGTCTTTCTCCTCCAATATGGAATCGGCACGTTGCAACACCTCCTGCTTTTGCGCGGGCACAAAGGCCACCAGCATATTATGCCTTTCTTTTTTATTAGGGTACTCTTTATTTAAAAAGTTAATGAACCTCCAGGTAAACAGAAGTTCTGTTTTAGTAAGATTTCGATTGGCACGTAACGATTGAATGCTGTCGTTCAGCATCAGGTTGTCGAGCTTATAATCAAGAGTGCGTTTATCCTCGTCTTTATTGCTGTAGTCGTACAGGCTGCGGAAAATAAATGCCTGCTCGGTAAGCCCATCACCGCTGAACCAGGCGAACTGAAAATTGCGCCAGTTGTAGAACACGCGCATGTCGTTGCTCACGGTGTCGTTCAGTTTCTGCTCATTGATGAACTTTTCCAGCGTGGTGCTGTCCATAAATAAAGTGCTGTAAGAGTTCGATTTATTTATGGCGAGGTTGCGGAAGGGTTTGTCTTCTTTTTTGTCTTTACAGTTGGATGCAATTATAGCGATACAAAGCAGAAGCAGGAGAGAAAGTTTGTTCATTAATTTATTTAATTGTTCAGACAAATTGGATAAAAAATCGCACCATGGAACGGCCTGCACCTTCGCTGAAGCTTCAGTGGACGAAGAGAGCGGAGAGCGGTTACGAGAGAAGGGGCGGTTATTAAATAAAAATGGTTGCCGATAAAATCGACAACCGCCTTACTGAGACCAGAGTGTATATGTAGAAGCCAGTAATTAACTGGCCGGTAGAACATTCGAACAACTTATCGGAGGCCATAGGAGTACGGATAGATACAAGCGCCATTAATACATTGCCTCCAATAATATTCTATAAAATTTTGTGCCAAGGAAGAGCAGAATGGAGGATGGAGGGCGGAGGATGGAGGATGGAGGATGGAAGATGGAGGGAGGAGGATGGAGGGCGACAGGCATTCGCCCTCTGACCTACGTCCTTTATTTCAACACTCCTGCCCGTTTCTGCATAAAATGCGCGTGCAGTTTATCTACAGTTAATATGTGTCCACGTGGCATGGTTTGATCGGCAACGGTGTAACCAAGCATCGATGCTTTTTGGCGCTGCGCCGGTGAACCGTGGTGGCCAACACTTTCAAAACTGCAATCGCCCAGGTTGAAGAATAATTTATTGAATTGCTCCACGCGTTTCCAGTTGTACGTGGCGCCACGCTTGTGGGTTAAAAAATATCCAGCAAGAAAATCGGCCTCCAGTTCCAGTTGCCTGGTAAACTCAGCTGTTTGCGGCATGGTGGCCGTGGTGTAGCCATACCATTTTTTCATGTTTGCATACTGAACAAGGTGTGCCCATTCGTGCGCCAGCAGTGCAGTAATTACAATGTCGCTCGATATTCCGGTTTTTACCAACGATGCGATAAGCCCGTCGCCTAGTACAATTATTCCGTCTTCAGTTGCAAAGGCATCCATCGACAAAAGAGGCGACTCAGGAAATACTTTACTCTCTGCATTCATTGCTATAATCTGGTCGGCAATGTAGTAGCCATCTTCAGCCGATGCACCGGTAAACAGCATAAACACCTGCGCAACCTTTTTGCGATTATCGAGCGTCTCACTATGTTGCCCTTTGATGCGGGGCGTGATCGGCGTGCTGAAAAATGATTTTAGTTTACGCTCTTGTTTAGCAACCGCATTATTATACTCTCCCTTTCGTCCGAAATATTGTTTGGAATCGTCTACAATGGCCGACAATTGATTGATCCAGATGTAATCAGAATACAGGATGTAATCCCAGAATTCGAATGGGGCAAAATAATTATCCACTACGGTAGTGAGTGGTGTGAAGCTGCATGTAGTTGGTGCCACAGCTTTGCCCGGAGTACGCCCGGGAAGCTTGATGTATTTTTCTGTTTTGCGTAGAGAAGTACCCTTTTTGCGCAGCTTCTGCAGTTGCGTTTTCCATCTTTGCTGAAAAGGATGCTCTACGGTGGCAGACGATTGCACTTCGGCCTCTATGCTAGTGGGCTCAACATCAACGTTTTTGCTGCAATAAGAGAACAGAATAGAAAGGATAAGGGCGGGTACGATAAGCTTATTTCTCAAAAGAAGTGGTTTAAATAAAAAATCGGAGGCGCTACAACAACTTAATTTAAGCAATTCGCATACCGCCATATTGTCCCATTTCCGTCTACGCCTATTTTTTGATCAGGGTCACTGAAATACTATTCCGAATGGCGAGAGGTCCATTCGCGAATACCGAATGAGAGAAGTGCACCTGGCTGTACCAGAAACAAATACGATGATGTTTGTGGGGCAGGTGATAAAGCGTTAGTGCAGAAATGTTTCTTCCGGAACTATCAATCCGGTAGGGACGAGTATAAACGCGCAATATTTTTCCATCAAAACTTATGAGCAAGTATTATGCAGCGTTAACCTTTTGCCTGTTGAGTTTTTGTGCGCTTGCGCAGAGTGGCAGCCATGCCGAATTTTTGAAATCAGTTGGCGGAGCAATGATCGTTCGCAATATCGACTCTGCCGAAAAGTGGTATGCTTCGGTATTTGCAATACCAGTGGTTAGCCGTAGCAATGATCCCAACGGCGAGTACAAGGTTGTAATTATGGAAGGCAGTGATATAATATTGGAGCTATTGCAGCTGCGATCATCGATCAATAAAAAATCGGTCCTTGAACACAAAGCCGATGGAACACAGGTAACGGGGCATTTCAAACTTGCTTTCCGAACCACAAACATGAACCTGCTACTTTCCAGGTTGGAAGACGCGCAAATCAAAGTCCCTCGCGTGTGGACGAATGACGAAACCGGTAAACGAAACTTTATTATCGAAGATCCCGACGGTAACCTGATTCAGTTCCTGGAGTGAGAGATCAATTACAAACCACCTTCGAGCCTTCCCAATAATAGAGGAGCTCTTCAGTTTCGCGGATTGAATCGTATATCTCTCTTACTTTTTCTATAGAATTACCGTTGGTAAACTCATCATCAAGAGCTTTGCGCAGCATGTTGAGTTTTATTTTGAGGGCATATGCTTCAGCCATAACAAACAATCTTTTATTAAACACCTGCTAATTGAATCACAAACATCGTGCAGGGTACCCTGAAATTACGAACTGTGGAACCAATGGTGCAATGTAAGTGGATAAAAAGGTAAATTAAAATTGCTTTAATGATTGAAGATGCATTCACCGTTTGTTTTGCTACTTTTAACCCTGGCCTATGCAAAGCTCTCCCGCACGGCTCCACAACCTCGACTATCTGCGTGGCCTCTCGGCCTTTGCAATTATGATTTACCATTACTCCAACTGGTCGTTTGGGAATCATGATGGAGGCACTTTTATCGGCAGGCTTGGAATTTACGGAGTAGCGATCTTCTATGTTCTAAGTGGACTAACACTTTATCACGTATATCACACTAACTTTCGGTTGGTTCCATATATCAAAAAACGCGTACTTCGAATATACCCTCTTCTGTGGCTCGCAACTATTGCAACTTTCCTGGTTCATCGCATAGTTCCCGACGTTTATCGTCTTGCTCTCAATTTCACCGGTCTCTTTGGCTTTCTTAAATTCGACGCATATTATGCAGAGGGCGCATGGTCGATAGGAAACGAGCTTGTATTCTACGTTTTTTTCCCTCTGTTTTTGTGGATGAGCACCAGGTTGAAATACCTCCTGATTTTTACTGCCTTACTTGCAGGGGGTGTTCACATGTATTTCGCGTTTTACCTGCTAAATCCTGCAAATACACTCATCGCGCAATGGACGACATATATCAATCCTCTAAATCAGATATTTCTGTTCTTCGCTGGATTTCTGATCGGCTATATTCTAAAAACCAGAACCTTTTCGCACTGGCTTTCTCTTTTTATGATTGTAGCTGGCACAGCAGGTTTGATTTTCTACCCAATTGAGGGCGATCAGATCAGGCTTGTAACAGGTATTCACCGGCTAAGTTTTACACTGCTTTGTATATGTATTTGTATTGGATTCTATAAGCTGAGGTTAGTAATGCCAAATATAGTTGACAAGCCACTGGCTATGCTTGGGGAAGCTAGCTATTCAGTGTATCTGCTCCATCCTTTGGTATGGTGGACGATGTACATGATAGTAAGTGCAACAGCTAAATACATTGGTTTTGAGGTGACGAATCTGCTCATCATGTCCGTGTCAATACCAGTAGCAATCGCTGTAAGTTACTTCGTGTATGCAAAGTTTGAAAAATACTTTATGAAATTGGGAAAGAGCAAAGAAGGAGTCCTGTACGATAAGGGCCGGCATTCACCCATACAAACAAGCCGCGTGAACAAATAACCAAAAGAGCGGCACGTGCCCGCTCTTTAAACTAATCGCTCTACATAAATGTATCTGCGCAATTAAAATTGGTAAAACAAGCCAAACTGCCAAACCTGGTTTTTGCGGTGGCCAAAGTTGGCGATGTCTTTAACGCCAGCATTGTAGCGCGCGTCAATACCGATTCCAAATTTGCTAACGTATCCTGCGCCAACTGTCCATGCAAAATCAGTATCGGTGAGGTCGTTCTGCAATTCATCCAGTCCTCTATGCTCACCCTCCCCGTCAACAGGCATTTTGTATGTAGCTTTTGTTTTCCAGCTCACCTGTGGACCTGTCTGAATACGAATTCCATTGTTAAACTGGTACATGGCCAACACAGGCACGTTAATGTATTCCAGCTGATGTTCGCCACCTGCTTTATACTTTGCGCCCTGGCGCGAATACATTACCTCGGGCTGGATGGCAAAATTGTCTGGCAGGCGAAAATTTGCAAATACGCCCGCATGGTAGCCAGTTAAATTATCGGTATCAGCACCCGATTCGCTTTTAAGACCTGCGATGTTAACGCCACCTTTTACACCAAAATGAAATGATTTGTCTTGGGCAGATAGTTGTAGAACGATTAGAAGAAAACTGATTGACAGTGCAATTACCTTTTTCATACTAACCTTTTTTTTCGCGCTCAACAAAGGCAATGCCACTGGCATTTTGGAGGCAGAATGCCTGAAAAATTTTCAACGATTATGAAAAAATGGCAATAGGATTGCAGATGGCAGGTGGAATTAGGCATAGGGCATAAGGCATAGGGGACCTAATAAAAGCCCACGCCCTTCGCCCTCATCCACCGCCCTTTATTGCTTTTTGCCATAAAAATGGAGAACAGATTATAAAACGAACAATAACGCCCTTCGCCCTCATCCACCGCCCTTAATTGCCGTTCCCGCTATTACACCCTATAACAAACCGCATTAATGTTCATGCCGGCGCCGACGGCGGCGAACATGATGAGGTCGCCGGGGGCTATGCTGTGCTGCGGATCACGGCCACGGCGTACCAGGTCGAACAAGGTGGGAACAGTAGCCACTGAGCTGTTGCCAAGGTAGCGGATACACATGGGCATCACGTTAGGCGGCGCAGACAGCTGGTATAATTTGTAAAATGCATCGATAATGGCTTCATCCATCTTTTCGTTGGCCTGGTGAATGAATACCTTCTTGAGGTCGGAAATATTTTCACCGCTTTTTTCCAGACAATGCTTCATGGCAGCAGGCACATGCGTGAGTGCATATTCATATACGCGGCGTCCTCTCATTTTCATATAGTGAATATGCCCGTCGGGTTCGTTGTTGGCATTATCCATCCTCAGATAATCCAGCTCTTCCATGCTGTGGCTCAATGCAGCGCTCGAGAGTATTCCTGCTGCAGTTGAAATAGCATTCTCGTCGTCGACATATTCAAGTACGGTAGCCCCGGCACCATCGCTAAACAACATGCTGTCGCGATCGGTAACGTCAACAACACGCGACAAGATTTCGGCACCAATAATCAATGCTTTTGAAGCCTGGCCCGCTTTAAACATAGCATCTACCTGTATCATCGCCTGTACCCAACCGGGGCAACCAAACAGCAGGTCGAATGCAATGCAGCCCGGGTTCTGTATCCCTAAAGTGCGTTTCACCCGGTTAGCTAATGAAGGCACTGTATCTATCTGCATATTGGCACCTGCAACATCACCAAAATTGTGAGCAACAATGATTACGTCGAGTTGTTCTGCATTTATACCGCTGTTGACAATCGCCTGTTCGGCTGCCAGGGCCGCAATGCCCGAGGTTGTTTGATCGGGCTTCACATATCTGCGCTCGCGAATGCCGGTTATCTGAAAAAATTTGTTGATGATGGAGAGATTGCCTCCTGCAACAGGTTTGCCCGTGGCATCGAGAAACTGCCGGTTAATAAAATCTTCGTTCTTTATTACAACTTCTGGAATGTAGCTTCCTGTGCCGGTGATGATCGTTCTCTTCATACTATGGTAAACTGGCTTAGGTTGATTAGTAGATACGATTACAGAATATGGGGTCTATTCTGATTAGATGTAAGAATGATTTGAATGGTTGCCGCAGCCGATGGAAATCAATGTTTTGTTGAAAGAATAGTATGCTCAATTGTAGAACAGCCTTTCGTGGTGCCATTTAAGCATCAGTTGTTCAGCTTGTTTGATTGATGCATACACCTGTCTGATGAAGTTGATGTTGCCATCATTCATTATTGCAGTGTGTAGCGATTTGACAAGTTTATCTCTCTTTATTCTGAGATCCACATATTCATTTAACATAAGTTGCAGGCATAGCCTCCCCCGATTGATTACACCGGATGTACAAGGTACGTTAATGCGGGCAGATTATCACGTTTTATGGCCAGAAGTCGGGTCGCCGGTGTACGCCGCGCATAGTGCAGTCGGCACAATAACGATACGTCAGGCCGAGCAATCCCACGCGCACCGGTGGCGGTCCCTGCGATTGTGAAGTGGCTGTAGGCACGAGTTTCTGTTCCACCTGTTCTTCGTAAGTCATGTATCGTTTGTGTAGAGTGTCTGTACAGCCTGAATAATAGATATCGACCTTAGTCCAATAAGGAACTTCCAAAAAGCTTATGAATTTGCGTGCGGTTTGCACGGTGGTGGCATCTACGAACCCGATTACCTGCTCAGCAGGGTTTGTTACACACTGTAGATTAGTTTTCATTTCACTGGGCTGCGCATCGAATATAGTTCCAAGGCTTTCGGAATTGCCTTCAAGTATGCGATAAAAATCGTAGCCATCTTTACTAAGGCCGGTTTGCTTCACCTGTATGCTGTATAGCCAGCTTAGCTCCCATGAGTCGCGCTCTATTTTGCGCACGGGTTTTATAATTGTGTTATTTGAAAGTGCAGCTGCAGACCCAACATTTATATTCGAAGACGACTGATATTTCCAACATGTGTATATAGAGTCATTCCGTCGCCCAGGCGGATAATACCAGGGTTCGAGACAGCTGAAATAGGTAAAGCCATCGCGGGTAATATCCATGCAACGGTATTCTATTGCTCCGTTGGGCAGTGTTACATACGTGAAATATGCAGTTGATTCGTATTTAGCGTGAAATTCCCATACCTCATCATAATCCCACTTATAGTAAGGGCTCGTGTTTTCATCACCATGGCTCGTCACGGAAATTTCCACACTGCTATCTCTGTCATCTACGCGCCAGAAAACGCTATCGACCTTCGGAGCATTGATAACATTTCGCCAGGTACTCTCATATTCTTTGCCGCCGGTGAAAATGCGTAGTCGATATTGTCGTGCATTGTTGAGGACAAGTGCGGCACTTTTATAAACTCCGGGGTCGGGTGGAGTTTCTGTTAGCGGGAACACGGTGTTATCGTTGCATTCAATTTGCAGTGAAGCACCTGTTTCGGGCACTAGTCTGCGTTCGGCTACCGGTGAAGTGCGGCTAAGTCGGACAACAGTAGAATCTCCGTTAAGAATATTTCCTTCAACAACCAGGAGGTTATTGCGTGCGGCTTCGAGCGGAAGTCCATAGCGTTCGCGGCACGAAAGCAGGGTAATGAAGACCAGGAATGCCGCAATGCGCATAGTTAAGGAGTTTGGCAAATCAACTGAGCAGGCTATGCCACATTGATTTGCTAACTGAATGTACGTGATTTTGGGGGAGTGGGGGTCAGTACTAATTTTAGCTTCTGAAGAATTCAAAGGTGCGAAATGCGCCTACTGTTGCGAATTATTCTTCAAAAATTGTTAAACGTGAATTCAATTGTGAACGATAATCAGAATTTCATCTTCAAACAATTAACTATATGAGCGCATCATTTGAAGGAGGCATTAACATCGCCATTAAAATTCCGAAAGCCAGGTACGAAAGCACGGTTGCCTTCTATCGCGATATTCTAAAGTTGCAGGTTGAAGAACGGCCGATCGATAACCCCACGGTTTCGCGAACACATGAAGTTAAATTTGGCGTAAACACCGTATGGCTCGATTGCGTAGATAACTACACGCATTCCGAAACCTGGCTCGAACTGAAAACACCCGATGTGTCCGCAGCCATGAGCTACCTGGCCGAAAAAGGCATTCATCCGCAAGATGAACTGGAACAGATTCCGGATGGAGCTCATTGGATTACTGACCCCGCAGGTACGGTGATGATCGTGAACAAAAAAGATTCAACGTATTCCACACAGTAGCCGATGCCTGGCTAACTTTGGCGCCGTGTAGCATGGATGCGCTTACCCTCCAGATAAAACAATGCAATCACTGCCGGCAACATTTACCAATGGGCCCGCGACCGGTGGTTCAGTTAAGTGCCACTTCCAGGATTGTAATAATTGGCCAGGCCCCCGGCCGACGAGTACACGAAACAGGAATTCCCTGGAACGATGCGAGCGGAAAAAAACTAAGGCAGTGGCTGAACGTAGATGAAGACACGTTTTATGATCCTGCATTGTTTTCCATATTACCAATGGGTTTTTGTTATCCCGGCAAAGGCAGTTCCGGCGATCTGGCACCACGACATGAATGTGCCCCATTATGGCACCATGCTGTATTTAGCCGTTTCATCGAACAACCTCTTGTTCTACTTATCGGTCAGTATGCACAACGCTACTATCTGAAAAAGGAATTCAATGGACTAACAGACACCGTAAAAAAATTTGAGAGGTTTCTACCTAATTATTTCCCTCTTCCACATCCTTCGCCTCGCAATCAATACTGGTTAAAAATCAATCCCTGGTTTATGAATGAGGTAGTCGAGAGGTTGAGAAGCGAGGTGGAGCGGAAGGTGAGCGGTGAGCAGTGAAAGGTGAAAGGTCAGCAAACGGCATTGATAAACAAAAAACCCTTCCACGAAAAGAAGGGTTTCACTTTTAGCATTAGGGTTAAGAAATAATGTTCCCGAATTTAACGGCTGTTACAATGCAGGCATTGCCTGCAGCATAGCTTCGGCTGGTTATTTTGACAATTATCAAGGTTGCGCGTTCAGCTGCTAAGCGTCAGATGATTTAAGTCAAGCGGCTGTATGCGATCGCCTGCAGAACTTGATTACTGTCTGGAAAAGTACAATTGGATACTTCGTTTAACATGGATTCGTTGCGCCAACAGATAAGCTGAAATTTTTTCATTTTGATTTGAAAAAATTGCGGGTTTTTCTGCAATTTTTTCTGGGTTGGCCGAGGAGCACGCATTTTGTACAGGGAGTAAAAAAAGAAAAATTTATGAACAGCATTATCAAAAGGAACAACGGCAATGGCCACCAGGTATCCGGATCCGAAATGCCTTTTGGTGGTTGGGTTGATGGTGTACTGAAGAATACACTGAACGACTGGTTCGACGACAGCTTCTTCAAAATGGGAACATTTGGTGGTAGCCAGGTTCCCGTAAACATCCGGGAAACCGGTACCAGCTTCGAACTCGAAGTGGTGGCTCCGGGGCTGAAGAAAGAAGACTTCAGCGTAAACGTTCACAAAAACATGCTCACTGTTTCGTTCGAACACCGTGAAGAAAACAAAGAAGAAAACCAGAACCAGGGTTACGTTCGCCGGGAGTACCGCCAACAATCGTTCAGCCGTTCATTTACACTCGACGATACCGTTGATTCCGAAAAAATCAATGGCCGTTATGCAGATGGTGTTCTGTACCTGAGCATTCCGAAAAAAGAAGAAGCTCAGAAAGTGAGCAAAAAAATTGAGATTGCTTAACAGCTTTGCCGAAAACAATTAAATTTTAAAGGCCGCATACAGCGGCCTTTTTGTTTATTGGCTATCTTATGCAACGAATACTCATTAAGAACAATCTATTTTCCATGAAAATCATCATCACCTGCCTTGTCCTTTTCTGCACCCTAAGTTTTACGCCAACACCAAACCGTATCGATGCAGAAAAAGTAATTAAAACCGGTGCAGAGCAGACAGATCTTTACCTGAAACTCCTGAAAGGAAAACGCGTAGCAATTCTCGCAAACCCCACCACCATCATTGGTAAAACTCATCTTGTTGACAGCCTGAAATCACTTGGCGTTAACATCGTAAAAGTATTCGGACCCGAACACGGATTCAGGGGAAATGCAAGTGCAGGCGTTGCGGTGAAAGATGAAATTGATTCGGCAACAGGTATCCCCATCATATCACTCTATGGTAAAAAGAGCAAACCTTCTAAGGAAGACATGGCCAATGTAGACATCATGATCTACGACGTGCAGGATGTGGGCTGTAGATTCTACACCAACATCAACGTGCTGGCGCGATTAATGGAAGCGTGCGCAGAAAATAACAAAGAGCTGCTGATACTCGACAGGCCAAACCCAAACGGGTATATGATCGATGGGCCTGTGCTGGACATGAAATATAAATCTGGTATCGGCATGTTTCCAATTCCGATTGCACATGGTTTAACTGTTGGCGAGTTTGCACAGATGGCAAATGGCGAAGGCTGGCTGAAGGATAAAGTGAAATGCAAATTGAAGGTTATTAAGGTAGCGAACTACACGCACGACATGCCATACACTTTGCCGGTTAGTCCCTCACCAAATCTGAATACACAACAGGCAGTATTGTTGTATCCTTCTACCTGTCTATTCGAAGGCACCTATCTCAATCACGGTAGGGGAACTTATTATCCGTTTACCGTTATTGGCAGCCCGGAACTAAAAGGCAAGTATTCATTCTCGTACGTGCCAAAAAGTATCAAAGGCATGGCCGAAACACCTTTATTCATGAACCAGGTTTGTTATGGAATTGACCTGCGCACATACGACGTTGAACAATTACGCAAGAAAAAACAAATCAACCTGCAATGGCTGATAGAATTGTACAAGGCATCGCCTCATAAGGAAAAATTCTTCGACTCGAAATTGAGTAAGGAAATGGGCGTAATTGAACGACTCATCGGAAATTCGCTGTTCCGCCAGCAGATTATCGACGGTAAACCGGAGTCTGAAATCCGGAAAACCTGGGAGGCCGGGCTCACCAAATACAAGCAGATGCGAAAGAAGTACCTGCTTTATCCATAACCACCTGCAGTTGGTACAGATTTAGCCTGAATAATGGCTATGCAATCTGTGGAACGAGTTTATAACGATCGATATATTTTCCGCGTCTGGGCTCCATTGAAAGAAAGGATGGTATTGCACATTGTGCACCCGCGCGATGTGGAAATTGAAATGCAGAAGAATAAGGAAGGCTACTTTGATTGCACCACCACTTTCGACGATGATGATATTCAATACTTTTTTAAGCCAGATGGCAAGAAGGATACTCCTGATCCCGCGTCACACTACCAGCCAAACGGCGTACATGAATGTTCGCAGGTAGTTGATCACACTCAATTCCCCTGGACCGACAATAAGTGGCAAGTGCCTGAACACCATGATCTGATCATCTACGAATTGCATACCGGCACATTTACGCCTGAAGGAACTTTTGAAGCTATTATTCCACGTTTACGCGAATTGAAAAGCATAGGCGTAAATGCCATAGAACTGATGCCGGTGGCTCAATTCCCCGGAAATCGGAACTGGGGATATGATGGCGTGTATCCTTATGCAGTGCAGAATTCTTATGGTGGACCTGATGGTTTGAAAAAACTGGTTGATGCCTGTCATAACCACGGCATCGCTGTTTTCCTGGATGTAGTATATAATCACCAGGGACCAGAAGGAAATTACTTCAATGAATATGGGCCTTACTTCACCAATCAATATTGCACGCCATGGGGCGATGCAATAAACTTTGATGGTGAATGGAGCGATGCCGTTCGCGAATATTATTCAGAAAATGCAATTCACTGGCTGAAGAATTATCACATAGACGGCTTACGGTTCGATGCAATACACGCCGTGTTCGACAATGGCGCTGTTCACTTCTGGCAGCTGCTTGCCGATAAAGTAAAGAAATTACGCAGCGAAACGAACAAGGATTTCTTCCTCGTAGCAGAAAGTGATTTGAATAGTCCGCGTGTAGTTCGAGACACTCAGAACGATGGTTATGGTTTCGATGCACAATGGCTCGATGATTTTCATCACGCGTTGTATGTGTTAGTTAACCCTGAAGATCGCGATCGATATTATGACTTCGGATCAATACATCAATTAGCAAAAGCATATAAAGAAGGTTTCGTGCACAGCGGTGAATGGGTAGAATTCAGAAAAAGAAAACATGGTGCTTCTTCTGCAGGAATTTCTGGAGACCGGTTTGTTGCATTCAATCTTAATCACGACCAGGTAGGAAACCGTCCCGCAGGTGAGCGGCTTTGTATGTTGGTAAATCGCGATCGGTTAAAACTCGCCGCAGCAGCATTGATGTTGGCACCATATATCCCGATGTTATTTATGGGAGAAGAATATGCAGATGAAACACCGTTCTTCTATTTTGTAAGCCATAGCGATAAAAATTTAATCGAATCTGTCCGCGAAGGAAGAAAAGAAGAGTTCAAAGAGTTTGGGTTTGGGAACGATCTTCCGGATGCGCAGGCAGAAGAAACTTTTATAAAATCGAAAATGGAATGGCAACAAAGAAACACCGGTAAACATCAGTTAATACTTCAATGGCATAAGCAACTGATTGATATGCGCCGCAGTTTGCCTGCGCTGAAAAATCTGAATAAAGAAAATGTGCAGGTGGAAGTATTATCGGATCATGCCCTCGCTTTGATTCGTGGAGACGAAAAAAACCAACAGCAGGTGATATCGCTATTCAATTTTGGCCAGGACGATATTATCGTAACGTCTAAACACATTACATCGAAAGCGAAGAAGATACTGGATTCTCGTTCGCCACATTGGAGCCTGGAGAATGAAAGCCGGCGCAAAGAGCATACGGATGTGACTGAGCCCGGGGTAGGATTGAGGCTGTATGGTGAGAGTGTGGTGGTTTTTGAAGTGAAAGGAGAGAAGTGATCCCCCTTCGGTAAAGTTTCGGTAGATGCAGAGCGGAAAACGGATGGGAGAAAGAAAAAGAGAAAGAGTTATAAAAAACGCGGAGGTGTTAGCCCCGCGTTTTTGTGTTTTGCTTTTTGATTAACATTATTTCGAAAGCTGTAATACCTGGTTTTCGATAACATCGCCTGCTGCGGTGATTTGTACAGTTACAAGCTGGTTTTCATCACGCATCCTGACGATAAAGGTTGTGATTCTTCCATTAGACACTTCATGAGCAACGATGATGTTCATGTTGTATCCATTGCTTCTCAGTGTTTGTAGAACCTTTTGAGGAGCCTGCGGGCCGAAATAGTCTTTTACGGTGAAATTGAGCCTGCCTGTTTGGTCGAAGTACCCTCTTGTAGCCACGCCGTTCTGGGTGAACTTCACTGTAGTTTGAGTAGCCGAAGGGCTCCAGGCAACGTCTGAAGCGTTTCTGAAACGCTCATTAAACTGCTGAAAAACCTTGGTGTTAACTCCATAGGGGGCGGCCACGTTTGCAGATGCAGAACTTGTTGTGTTAGAAGCCGGAACCGCATATGCATTCTGCTGTGCATTGAGGTTGATAACGCTAAACGACGAAAGTAAAAACACGGAAATACCGATTGCTTTTTTCATGGGTTGGATCTTTTAGTGCATTTTAATTGCGCTGCGAAAGTAATAGGCGGTACCGGTGGATGCAATAAGGGGAAACTCGTAGGCTCGTGTACCGGAAAGGGCAGAGGGTGGAGCGCAAAAGGCGGGCGTGGTCGCCGAATGCTGCAATTCAGGAGGTTTCTCAAGCCAAAATATGCCTATTGCATTTAGGCTCTATTGTAGTAAATTGAGAGCCCCATTTATTTGCAATTCAAAACAACCACTCATGGCCAGTTACCAGCTTAAAATCAATGGAAAAACGCACACGGTTGATGTTGCGGAAGACACACCCCTGTTGTGGGTATTGCGCGACCATCTCGGACTTGTGGGCACCAAATACGGTTGCGGCATTGCGCAATGTGGCGCCTGCACCGTACACATCAATGGTGCAGCAACACGTTCGTGCATAATGCCTGTCTCCAGTCTTGAATCTGCAGAAATAACAACCATCGAAGGCTTGTCGGAAAATGGCGACCATCCGGTTCAGCAGGCATGGGAAGAAGTAGACGTTGCGCAATGCGGTTACTGCCAGGCAGGCCAGATCATGACCGCAGCGGCGTTGCTGAAGAAAAACAAAAAACCTTCGGAAGAAGATATTGTGAAAGCCATGAACGGCAACATCTGCCGCTGTGGTGCCTATCACAGAATTCGCGAAGCCGTTTTATTAGCCAGCTCAAAAATCTAATTGACCATGTCTACTCCTACAACAAAATCTCCATCTCTAAATACCAGCAGACGTGATTTTCTGAAGCTCACATCCCTCTCTGCAGGCGGATTACTGCTGGGTTTTAACTGGTTTTCGAACGAAGCCAAAGCAGCCGTGGTAAATGCTGCTGCCGGCGACATTGGGTTCAACAGCTACCTGTCGATTGCTACAGATGGCGTAATCACGCTTTATTCACCCAATCCGGAATTGGGTCAGAATATTATAACCTCATTCCCGATGATTGTGGCCGAAGAACTGGACGCCGACTGGTCGAAAGTGAAGGTTGTGCAGGCCGGACTCGATTCATCGCGCTTCGACAGGCAGGTAACTGGGGGTAGCGGAGCTGTACCGCATTCCTGGAAACTGCTGCGGACAGCTGGTGCCACTGCACGCTATATGCTGGTGGCAGCCGCCGCGAAAAGATGGAATGTGAATCCTTCGGAATGTAAAACCGAAAACGCCTTCGTCATTCATACATCATCGGGACGCAAGTTTAGCTATGGCGAACTCGCTTCAGAGGCCTGCAACATACCGGTTCCTGAAGAAGTAAAACTTAAAGACCGTAAAGACTTCAAGCTAATTGGAACGGCGGTTAAGAACGTAGAAGCTAAAAAACTATATACCGGTAAGCCTTTGTTCGGTCTCGATTTTTATCGCGAAGGAATGCTTCACGCGGTGATTCAGAGGCCAAAAGCTTTTGGTTTGAAGATAAAATCAGTAGATGCCTCAGCAGCTAAGTCGATGCCTGGTATCGTGGACGTGGTTACTTTCAACAACAACGTAGCCGTTGTGGGCAAATCGACCTGGGAAGTGATGAAAGCTCGTAAGGAGCTGAAGGTTGAATATGAAGAAGATAAAAGCCTGGAAAGCTCTGAAGATCACAACAAGATATTTACTTCATTGATGGATAAGCCAGAGGCTAAGGTAGAAAGGAAAGATGGCGACGTGGAAGCAGCATTTAAGAACGCGGCAAAGGTGATTAGGAGCGAATTCCAATGTCCATTCCTGCCACACAGCCCGATGGAGCCGATGAACTTCTTTGCGCATGTGCGCCCGGACGGAATTGAACTGGTGGGGCCTTCTCAAACCCCTGCTGCTGCCAGAACAGCAACCTCGAAACTGTTGAACATTCCTGAAGACAAAATTACGCTACAGCTGACCCGCCTCGGAGGTGGGTTTGGCCGTCGCCTTAAAACAGATTACGTAACAGAAGCTGCGGAATTATCAAGCCTCATCAAAGCACCGGTTAAAGTAACCTGGAGCAAGGAAGATGATATGACAGGCGGAAGCTACCGGCCTGCGGTCCGTTATAGGTTTGAAGCCGCCCTCGATTCGAAAGGCAACATGATCGGGTACAAACTGCGTGGAGTCGGAATAAATTCCGGTAATGCTACCCGGCAGGATAATTTCCCCTCCGGTGCCGTAGACAATCTCCTGATCGAATCGGTAGAGCATAGCTCGCCCATAACTACCGGCGCCTGGCGTGCACCTATCACAAACTTCCTTGCCTTTGCGGAACAATCATTCCTCGACGAGGTTGCGCATGCAGCAAAGAAAGATCCGGTACAATTCCGGCTCGATCTTCTTGAAAAAGCTAAGGCCTCTCCGGTTGGTGACATCAGGTACGACATCGATCGCATGATCGGCGTAATCAAACTCGCCGCAGAGAAAGCCGAATGGGGTAAGAAGAAAGGCGTACACCAGGGATTCAGCGTCTATTTCTCACATCGCTCTTACGTTGCACAGGTTGGCGAAGTGGTGATGGAAAAAGGAAAACCCGTTTTAAAAAGAATTGTGGCTGCTGCCGACTGTGGTGTGGTGGTGAATATCAGTGGTGCACGTCAGCAGGTTATGGGAGGAATCGTAGATGGCTTCGGACACGCGATGTATGGAAAACTCTCGTTTAAAGACGGCGAAACAGAACAAAAGAACTACGATTCATACAGGCTCGTGCGTATGCGGGAAATTCCGGAAGTGGAACCCCATTTTGTAGATAACGGTATAGACCCTACCGGCTTGGGTGAGCCAGCTTTACCGCCTACAGGTGGCGCAATAGCTAATGCCATATTCAAGGCAACCGGCAAGCGCATGAAAAATCAACCATTCATAGAGGATGAAGTATTCACCGGCAAAAAAATGACAAAACCGCCTGTGATGAAGCAGCAAGGTATTGATTGATAATAAAAACCGTCGCTGGCATGAAAGAAATCAGGGAAATTATTGCGGCGTACGACAAAGCGGTAGCTCAGCAGAAGAAGTCAGCATTAGCCACCGTGGTGCATGTGGAAGGTTCCTCGTACCGGCGACCCGGTGCACGTATGCTTGTAACTGATGATGGCTTCATTACAGGAGCCATCAGCGGAGGATGCCTCGAAGGAGACGCATTACGCAAAGCCCTGCTCGCTATTCACCAGGACAAGAATAAACTGGTAACATACGACACCACCGACGACGATGCGGCATTTGGAGTTCAACTTGGATGTAATGGTATAGTCCACATCTTATTCGAGCCACTGCATAACCGGAATATCAATGCAATTGATCTGCTGAAAAGCATTCAGCAAACGCGCAGCGTGGGTATAATCGCCACATTATTCTCGCTAAATAAAGAAGTTGACCAACCAGGAACTGTGTTGGCCCAGATCGGCGATTCAGATCCTGTGTTAGTACCGAGTGCTCCGGGCGATATCAGGAACATTTTAAGCGCGAACGTAAGTGAAGCGTTTGCTTCCAGGCAAACACAGGTGACTCCGGTTTGGGTTAATGATATTCAATACGAAGCATCGATCCAGGTGGTAGCACCTGCAATATCTATTGCAATATTCGGCGCGGGAAATGACACGATACCTCTCGCAGATATGGCCTCACTTCTGGGATGGATGGTTACCGTTGCAGACGGAAGACCAGGGCATGCGAATGCAGGCCGTTTTAAATCGGCTGACCAGATTATCGTAGCAAAACCCATTGACGCGGTACAGCAGATGTCGTTTGATCAGCTATCGGCGGCCGTTTTGATGACACACAATTACAATTACGACATGGATGTTTTGGAACACCTGCTCGAAACAAAATGTCGTTATATAGGAATTCTCGGGCCGGCGAAAAAGTTTGCGCGGATGATGGATGATCTGAAACAGCGCTTTAAAGAAAAAGATAAACCTGAATCATTGCTGACGGATGCAGTTGCTACCCGCATTTATGCACCCGTCGGAATTGACGTGGGTGCCGAAACTTCGGAAGAAATAGCATTGTCTGTTGCTGCAGAAATAAAAGCTGTTTTAGCTGATGCCTCTGCTGAATTCTTAAAAAACCGCCAGGGACCAATACATAAGCGTGCTTCAAATTCCGAACCTCAGCTTTATACATTATGAAAGCGAGGTATGCCATAATAATTCTGGCGGCAGGTGGATCAAGCCGCCTTGGCAAACCAAAACAAGTGTTGCAATTCCAAAATTCAACGTTGCTTACAAATGTTGTTAAAGCTGCAGCAGCAATAGATAACAATGATATTATTGTGGTTACTGGTGCGTATGCAGAAGAAGTTGAAAAATCAATTACAGTGAGCAATGTGCATATTGTGATGAATAATGAATGGCAAAGTGGACTTGCTTCTTCAATCAGAACAGGCATCAACCAGCTTCAGAAAATAAATAGCGAGGTTGACACTTGCATTATAGCAGTAAGTGATCAGCCTTTCGTTTCGGGCGACACGTTTAGCGGGCTGATAGAAGCAAAGGAGGCCACGAATAAAGGAATTTGTGCGTCTTCATATAAAGGAACTGCAGGAACCCCTGCTTTGTTTGATAAAAAATATTTCAATACTCTTTTATCGCTCGACGGCGACGAAGGAGCAAAGAAGATTATCACAGGCCATCCCGACGATGTTACGCTTGTACCGTTCGAGAAAGGATCGATCGATATAGACACTGAACAGGATTATGAAAAACTGAAAAACCAACAATAGCAGGAGAACTCAATGATCACCGACCGACATAAACGTGTTCACGACTATCTGAGGATTTCGCTTACAGATAATTGCAACCTTCGTTGCTTTTACTGCATGCCTGAAGAGGATTATGATTTCACGCCTGCTTCGCGGTTGATGCAACCCGCAGAAATATTCACGCTGGCGAAAATCTTTGTAGATAATGGCGTGAAAAAAATCAGGTTGACCGGTGGAGAACCGCTGGTACGTAAAGATGCTGCTGAGATCATATCGCTGCTCGCCACGTTGCCTGTTGAACTCACTATCACAACCAACGGAACAAGGCTCGATTCATTTATTCCTCTGTTAAAGAAATCGGGCATTCGTTCGATAAATATCAGCCTCGACACCCTGCAGGAAGACAGGTTCGTTCTTATCACCCGCCGCAATCTTTTTAATGAAGTGCGCAGGAACATCGATGCCATGTTGCTCGAAGGTTTTCGTATGAAGATAAATGTCGTGGTGATGAAAGGAATAAACGACGATGAGATAAACGATTTCGTAGAATGGACAAAAGATACTCCTGTTCACATCAGGTTCATTGAGTTCATGCCATTTAGTGGTAACAGGTGGAGCAGCAACAAAGTGGTGTCGCTCAACGAAATTCTTTCCACTGTAGCGGCTAAATACGATTTTGATGCTGTACGTGGAAATGAGCACGACACGGCTAAGGTTTATGCTGTACCGAATCACCTGGGCAACTTCGGTGTAATCAGCACAATGACACAACCATTTTGTTCTACCTGCAACCGCATACGATTAACTGCAGATGGAAAAATGAAAAATTGCCTGTTCTCCAAATCAGAAACAGACCTTTTAACTCCTCTCCGGAATGGCGATGACGTACTGCCTTTGATTTATGGCAACATTTCCACCAAAGAAAAAGAACTTGGCGGTCAATTCACTGCACAACCAGATGCAGTAGATTATCTTCACCTTGAAAACCGTAGCATGATCACTATCGGTGGTTAACGTTACCTAATTTTTCCTCCATGATTTCTGTCAGCGAAGCCAGGTCAACAATAGAAAGCCGGGTGAAGCGCCGGCCATCAATCAGCTGCCTTTACTCGAAGCTGCCGGATATGCCCTTTCTCAGGATGTGGAAGCTCCTTACGATATTCCTGCATATCCACAGTCGTCGATGGATGGTTATGCCTTTTCTTATTCCGATAAACATGCTCCTTTGAAGATCGTTGGCGAGATGGTGGCCGGAGCAGCGGCCCCACTTTCTATCAGAATGAATGAGGCTACACGCATTTTCACGGGAGCACCGCTACCCGAGGGCGCCGACACCGTAGTAATGCAAGAGAAGGCAGAAGTGGCAGATGGGTTACTTAGAATTTCGGATGACTTGGTAAAACAAGGTATGCACGTTCGCGCCATAGGCGCAGAAATAAGGAAAGGGGAAACAGCCATGCACAAAGACACGAGGCTGTCGCCCGCGGCATTGGCATTTCTGGCGGGCATTGGCATAGCGAAAGTTCCGGTATATGCACCAATATCGACTTCGATAATACTTACGGGTAATGAATTAGAAACCCCGGGACACCCTTTAACGTTCGGGAAGGTTTATGATGCGAATTCCGTTGCGCTTTGCATTGCATTGAAGCAGGCAGGCGTTTCTCATATTGATACGTTCACAGCCCGCGATGAAATGGAAGTAGTAGAAAAGGTTATAGCCACAGCATTAGTTCAGAGTGATCTCGTGTTATTGACAGGCGGAGTCAGCGTTGGCGACTATGATTTTGTTGCAAAAGCCGCAGAAGCATGCGGCGTGAACACCCGTTTTCATCGCATCAAACAGAAGCCTGGAAAGCCGCTGTATTTTGGAACGAGTGAAGACAAACTTGTATTTGGTTTACCGGGCAACCCATCGTCGGCGCTCACTTGTTTCTACATGTATGTACTACCAGCACTAAGTAAATTATTGCATTTGCCGCTTAGTTGCAGATCAGGTAAAGCAACGCTCACTAATGCCTTCCAAAAGCCCAAAGGGCTTACGCAGTTTGTAAAAGCAAGTGTGCGTGGATCCGAAGTGACAATTCTGCACGCTCAGGAGTCTTTTCGCTTACATTCGTTTGCGACAGCGAATTGCATCGCAGAACTCGACGAGGAAAGGGACTTTTATTCGCCGGGAGAAGAGGTAACGGTTCATTTGCTACCATCATAATATGACAGTAGAACTTTTTCTGATTTTATTGTTTGTTGTTGCCTTCCTCTACGCATCAGTTGGACATGGTGGCGCGAGCGGATACCTGGCCCTTATGGCGATTTACGGAATCAGCTCTACAGTTACGAAACCTACTGCGCTTTTATTAAACCTGTTTGTATCGTTAACATCATTTATACAGTTTGCACGTGGTGGCTTTTTCAGAAGGCAGATATTTGTTCCACTGGTTATTGCATCTATCC
>JAFAGE010000177.1 GCA_023423015.1 Bacteroidota bacterium | reverse complement strand
CAGTGAGAAAGTTCGTACTGCTGAATTTACCAGCGACGCCCGGTATGTAGTTACTTCTTCATACGACTCTACTGCCCGTTTATGGGACGTGAAAACTGGCAGAACATTGAAGATTTTACGGGGACACAACGCCCCTCTGAATGCGGCGATGATTAGTCCCGACGACAGGTATGTTACCACTACTTCGATGGACAACACTGCCCGCATCTGGTCGTTGCCCAGTGGCGAATTGCGGCATGTGCTTGCGAAACATAACCACTCCATCAATTCGGCGCATTATAGCAAAGATGGCAAGCTGATTGTGCTAGGATCGTGGGACAATACTGCGAGTATATGGAATGCATCGAACGGCAAATTGCTGCATAAACTCAGCGGGCACAGCGGGCCAATAAAATCAGCATCGTTCAGCCCCGACAGTAAATTCATCATCACAACTTCTGAAGATAACACTTTAAGAAAATGGAATGTTGAAAGCGGTGAATTCCTTTACACCTTTTTCGCAGTAGACAGTAGTGATTACCTCGCTATTGATGGCCTGGGACATTATGATGGATCGGAGAATGCACGCAAAAAATTATATTATGTATGCGGCAGTGAAATCGTAGACCTTGAACAATTTAAGGACCTGAGTTGGGAACCAGGCCTGGTGAGTAAATTAAGCGGCATAAATAAAGAACCCATCACGGCCCAACCGATTACCGGGATAAAAATCTGCAACTACACTCCCGAGGTACGCAACAAAGGAATACGACAGGGTATATACTCTTACGAGATTACTCCCCGAAACGGAGGCATCGGCGAAATACAGTTGTTTGTGAATGACAAACTGGTACAAAGGTACCAGCCTGCACAGCTGCAGAAAAAAAACGAGGGCTACTCATTGCAGGTGAGGCAAGAAGAGGTTTCAGAATACCTGGTGTCTGGCATGAATAACATGGTGTTGGTGAAAGCCACCACGGCAGAGGGATTGATGACATCGCGCGGTGCCGGACAGGTGATTACCAGCAACCGGAAGCCGTCCGCAAATCCTGATATGTTTCTTGTGTCGATCGGAATCAGCGAATACAAAGGAGAAAAACTGCGATTGAAATTTGCCTCCAAAGATGCAGTGGACTTTGGTGATGCCGTGGAAGCTTCAGCATCCCGGCTGCTGAATACAGATGGTAAACAGCACGTGTTTCCCTACTACATCAATACCGAAAACGAAAATTCACGGTGGCCATTGAAGGAGCGCATCTTATCAGTCATCGACACTATTGCACAACGTGCAACGGCCGACGACCTTGTAGTAATATTTTTTGCAGGTCATGGTGTATTGCAAACCGGTCAGAAAACATTCTACCTGCTAACTGCAGATGCGTCGCAGATTGAATTAACGGGAGTTGAAAAAGAAGTAGCCATCAGCACAGAAGAGTTAAAAGACTGGCTCACGAGAATTAAAGCCAATAAACAATTGCTCATCCTTGATGCATGCAACAGCGGGCAGGTAGTGAACCAGATGCAGGCAATCGTTAACCGCAGGTCAGTCCCCGCCGATCAGCAGCGTGCATTGGAGAGTTTAAAAGACCGTACCGGAACTTTTATCCTTAGCGCATCAGCATCGGGACAGGCTGCCTATGAGACCAGCATTTACGGACAAGGTTTGCTAACATATAGTTTATTATCAGGATTAAAGTTTGGCGCCGCATTACGCGACAACAAATTTGTGGATGTAACAAGATGGTTCAACTACGCCTCCGACAACGTAAGAGTCATGGCGCGGGAAATAGGTGGCCGGCAGGATCCGCAGATTATTGGAAATGCAAGTTTCGAAATAGGCATTGTTGACAAAGACATTGTAGACCGGATCAGGTTGTCGGGAAAAAAACAGCTGTTCAGAAGTTCGAGATTTATACAAGACGAAGATTTATTAAATGACGACCTGGACATGTCGTTTCTCGTAGACCGTGAGCTGAACAACATTTCAACGGGAAGACAAAGCCCATGGTTGTTTGTTGCCGACAACCCTTTGGTTGAAGCCTATAGCATACGGGGGAGATATGAAATTCAGAATAACAACATCGTTGTAAAAGTTTCAGTATTCAAGGGACAGAAAGAACGCGTGCACCAGTTTGAGCTTACAGGTTCGCGGAATAAGAAAGAGGAACTGGCAAAAAAGATAGTGGAAGCAACAAGAACTTTTATGAGCCAACTCGCAAAAAGCGGAACATGAAATATGCAACATATATAATAATCATCTTTTTCCTGCACGGATGCGTAGCTGCAGACGTTGGATCGGCTGTAAAGGAAGAAAGCCTGGCAATGCGCATCAAAGAACAGCGGAATATCATTCACCCCGAAAGTGTGCCACCGCAGGAAGCGCTTACCATGACGGAACGGGCGCTGGTGGAACGAGGTGAACGAAGGGGACTATTGGCACCTCTTGCAGGAAACATGGTATCGCTCGCAACGAATGCAGTGAAAAAGATGATAGCCAACGACCAGAAAAAATACCTCGCTTCATATGATTTCGGCCTCACCGATCTCTACTTCTATGACCAATTGTCCAGCGAAGGTCCCTTCGATCCTGTAGGCATGCAGTTCGGAGGCTTCAGGCTGATCCGAACCTTTGAATCGAAAACCAGTAAGACTGATACCGCGCTCATTGCAGATTTCACCATCGATACCAACAATCTTTCAGAGATCATCAACAATTCCAGGTTCAGGCTCCGGCTGCGTAATCTCGATCTGCGTTATGCAAAAGCCAAAGTGCAGGAGGGAAAAACAAAGCAGCTGAACATGGACATGGAAATTACGTTTATGACTTCGTACGTAAGTGCGGATGGTAGGTTGTTCGACAGTGTGACGCTAGGCAAATTTTATTTCCTTTTACGAGAAGCTCCTCTCGATACCGCCCATAGCAATTATCAAACGTTCTATGCATCGCTTAAAGATTCATTGCTCATTGGCAGGTCGTTTATCGTGCCGCGGTCATTTGGATATCATCGCGGACCAGATGGTGAAATAAAGCCAGGGTATAGCCAGGGAGCCTATTCCATAAAGGTGAAAGTGAGGGAAACAAGCAAGAACAGCTTTGTAACAAAACTGGTATTCGATAATGCAAATACGATGATAGACGCAGGGAGAGACCAGCTGAAAAGCACCATCAATAAAAAACTGTGAAACGGGTAATGCAAAAACTAAAGAAAATAGGAGTAGCGTTTGCCTGTGGGGTACTCATCCTGCTGGTGACATGGAAATACCAAAATTATGATTACACGTTTAACCTTGAAGAAAATTTCTTTAAAAAAGTATCTACATTTCGCGATAAAGTTTATTCTCCTCCGCCAAAGAGAACAGCAGACTTCGTTTTCATTAATACCGGCAAAGACCTTACTTTAATTGAGGATACTATTGACTATGGAAACGTAGCGATTTCCGATCGGGAGAAAATTCTGCAGCTCTTCCGATTCCTGAATGTAACTCCACGCGGGCCGAGGTTTTGTGTACTTGACATCCAGTTCTATTATCCCTACAACATTCAACCTTCTGTAGATTCGATGCTGCAGAGAGAACTGACTGCCTACGGAAAAGTTGTTCTCCCGGTGGTTAAGAATCCCAATGGCTTATACGCGAAACCTATTTACACGGCTACATATGGACATTCAAATTATCGCACTTTCGGTTCTGCGTTCAACAAGTTCCGCATTCTGATCCAGGAAGAGATAAAGTCGATCCCGATTGTGATGCACGAAAAAATAGACAAGGCAAAATACCTCGACCACTTCTACTACCCTACCTGCAATGGCAGGCTTTGTTTAAGTGCAATATGGCCGACTTATTATTTAAAAGACAGTGATCTGAAGAAGTCGACCAACATAAAAAGCCTCGAAGAAATAGAAGGCGCAAGGCAGGTTGCCAAAAAAACCACCCTGGGAACTGCAGAATACCTGAACCTCGGCGAACTATTATTTGACATAGAAGCGAATCCCGACGCATACCTGCGCGCTTTTGAGAATAAGATCATGATCATAGGCAATTTCCAGGAAGATGTTCATGTAACACCTATCGGAAAAATCTCAGGACCCCTTCTGTTGGCAAACCTGTACCTGAGTTTACTGAATCATGAACACCTTGTTAGTCCATGGCTTTTGTTGTTGATGGTAGCTTCATTCTCCGGTTTGAGTTATGTAGCCATTTACAAAAAAATGCCTGAACTGAACATTAAGTTTAAGTTTATGCTTTCGTCGTTTCTCACCAAATTTATTAAGAGTTATGTGTCGTACTTCGGAGCGATGTTCGCCATTTCCCTGGTAGCGTTCCTGATTTTCAATGTACAGATAGCCTTGTTTATGCCTTCGGCAATATTTACCGGGATCGAATACATAAAAGCAAAGAAATACCTCGAATTGAAAAATTAAGATGCGGGCAACATTTTTCATATTATTCGTCATTATCGTGCAGCTGGCAGTTGCCCAACAGGAAAGTCCGCAGCAAAGAATCTCGCGCTATACACTCGTGATTCAGAAGAATCCCGATAGTCTTCCAGCATTTACAGAACGTGGCAAAGCTTATAACGAATTAAAGAATTTCACAGCAGCAGTTAACGATTGCAGCGTTGTCCTGGCTAAGGAAGCCGTCAACACCGAAGCTCTCAAAACCCGCGGATATGCCTACTACTACCTGCGCAAATACGATTCGGCCATTATTGACTTTTCAAAGTTCCTGGCAGTGAAAAAAGACGATGCTTTTGTGTGGAATTGGCGAGGCAACAATTACTATTATTTGAACAAACTGAACGAGGCAGTAAAGGATTACACCGAGGCGCTATCACTCAACCCTTCGTATGCGCTTGCATGGTTTAACCGGGGTGAAACTTACTACTGGCAGGAACAGTACGACCTGGCAATTGGCGACCTTTCTGAAGCCTTGAAGTTGGATCCAACCTACCTGCGCGCATGGTATATACGAGGAATGTGTAGTTATTACCAGGATAAATTACAACCCGCCATCGAAGATTTCAACAAAGCACTGGAAATTGAACCTGGCAATGCCGACGTACTGAATTCAAGAGGACTTGCTTACTACTATCTCAAACAAAACGACAAAGCAATTGCAGATTTTACTCTCGCGTTGACCAACAATCCTAAACATGCCTACTCCTGGGTAAACCGTGGCAATGTGTACAAGAACATCCTGCAACACGAACTTGCCATATCAGACTACACGCAAGCTTTGTTGAACGATCCGGTTAATACAGATGCCCTTTACAGCCTGGGATATATATATTTCCAGCAGCGGAAATACGATGAAGCCATAAGGTACCTGGGCGAAGTACTGAAACATGATCCTGAGGCAGCAGACGCATTGGTGATTCGCGGCGAAGCATATACTGCACGAACACTTTACCCGGAGGCACTGAGAGACTACGAAGAAGCATTGAAAATAACACCGGATAACATTGCAGCCCTTACGAGTAAAGCGCAATGTCTCCACAAGATGGAAAAAAATGATGAAGCTTTAAAAACGTTTAATATAGCCGTTAGCAAAGCTGGCACTTTGTTGCTTCCTTTGATAGAACGTGGCAATTTCTATGTGAACACCGGCAGGTACGATGAGGCAGTGAAGGATTACAGTGCAGTATTAAATACTGATCCAAAGAACGTGGAGGCAAGGAACAATCGCGGCAATGTATTCTTTTATCAACAGAAATATGACCTGGCCATCAGCGACTACACCACGTTGCTGCTGATTTCTCCCGACAATGTGGCCACATATGTTAATCGCGGCAATGTCTACAAACTGCAGAACAAACTGCCTGAAGCCATCGCAGATTACTCGATGGCCATCCGATTAAACCCACAATTGCAGATAGCGTGGCGCGAACGCGCAAGTTGTTACCTGAATCTTCCTAACTATGATTCTGCCAAAATAAATTACGACCAAGCCATCAGGATAGATCCACGCGATACCATCAGCTTAGCAAACCGCGGACTCACCTATCAATACCTCGCTAAATACGATGCAGCTATCGCCGACTACAACCAGGCGCTTACCATCAACCCGAATTTTCATATTGCACGTATCAATCGTGGAACTACCTATATGACGATGAACAAGGATGAGTCAGCTCTCTCGGATTTTAATGAAGTACTTAAAAAACAACCCGCAAACAAAGAAGCGTTAGACAGCCGCGGTAACCTCTACCAAAAACAAAAGAAATACGAACAGGCATTAAAAGATTACAACAACGTTCTTAAACTTGACCCCAACTTTGCAAATGCATTGAACAACCGCGCAAATGTTTATCTCGCACAGAACCGGTTTGATGAAGCTATGTCCGATTATCGTCGCGTGATCGCGATCGATCCCGGAAATGAGACAGCCTTGTTCAATATTGGAAATGCCTATCAGAACAGGAGCATCTTCGATTCAGCAATCTACTACGCAGATGAAGCTTTACGCGTTGATCCAACATATCACCTTGCCCGCAATCTCCGTGCATTGGCACTTTTCTCTGCCGGAAAAACCGACGAGGCTTCATCCGAACTAAATAAGGTATTAAAATCGCACCCTACACTGGTTGAAGCCTTGAATACAAAAGGCATGATGATGGCCTGGCAGGGCCAATTTGATTCTGCTATTTACTACTACAACAAAGCATTAAACCTTCGGCCGGGCTTTTCCGACGTGTTAAATAACCGCGGACTAGTGTACTATAATCAAGCCTTGTATGAACTGGCAGTAAAGGATTATGAATCGGCGCTTCAACAGGATGCCGAAAATGGCAGGCTAAATATCAACGCAATTCTTGCTTACATCGCGTGGGACAAGTTTGAAAAAGCGAACGAGCGATTTGCCTTATATCGCCAGAAGAAGTTGTCGGGGTACATTGAGGATCATAAGGCATTCCATTTTCTTTCGAACTACATTGTGGCCTGCGCCGACCACATACGGAAAAAAGAATATGACAAAGCTCTTCCGTTGTTGCAAAGTTCGCTGGAACAATATCGCCAGGTGAACCAGGACCAGCACACGAACCAGATGCTTGCTTACGAATATTCCAACGTAATGTATCGTACTGCATGGGTGCTTGAACAATTACTTGAATTTGAAAAGTCGCTGGAGTATTACAAAAAAGTAAAGATCATCAATCCAAGGATCAGCAAACTCGATGAACGAATAGCTTTTGTTGGTCAAAAGCTGTCAGAAATCAGCTCGCGGAATCAGACTCCCCCCGAAATACAATTACTTACACCAGTGATTGTGAGCTCAAATATAATTCAGCGGGAAAATGCGTCGCCAACCGTTTTTGTAAGCGGAATAGTAAAAGACAATAGTGGTATCAGCTGGGTTCGCGTAAATGGCGAGCAGGTAGAAGAGGTGAAAGAAGACGGATATTTTCACGCTACATTGAAAGGAGAAATATCGTCAATTACAATTCAGACTGCAGGTAAAAGTGGTTTGTCTGTCAGTAAGAAATTCGAATGGCAGTCATCTTCCACATCAACTACCTCAAACGACAACGACATCATCGCGCCTATTCCAGCTGACCAGAAGCCATCGTTTCATGCGGTGCTGATAGCCAATGCCAACTATTCGGGTAAATGGAGCAAGCTCCCTTCCACAATTCCTGAGGCGCAACTGTATAAAAAAGTGCTGGTGAACTATTACGGGTTTGATCCTGCAAAAGTGGTGGAACTATATGATAAGAACTACGTTGAATTGCTTTCGGGATTAAGTGCTAAGCTGGAATCGCTTACTGAAGCAGACAACCTGGTAATCCTGTACGCAGGTCACGGCACGTACAAAAAAGCCGGAACGGAACTGATAGGTTATTGGGTGCCACTAAATGCCACAGCGATGGAGGTTGATTATGTTTCGAATAAAAAGCTCGACGAAATTATTTCCGGCTGCCAGGCAAAACATATTCTCATGATTTCGGATGCGTGTTACAGTGCGGCGATGCGAGGAGGCAACGAAACAGATGAAAGCTCAGTACCCGAAAAGTATGAATATAAATTCCGCAGCAGGCAGATGCTCACCAGTGGCGGACTTGATAAGGTGCCAGGCGAAAGCATATTTATCCGGATGGTGATGAAGGCGTTAGAGCAGAATGAGGAAAAATACCTCTCAGCAAAAGTGCTTTACAACATGATTTTCAGTGGTGTGAGAAACCAGACAAACAAAGAACCCGAACTGAACATCTTCGGAAAAGACGGCAACGAAGGTGGACAGTTTTATTTCATCAGGTCAAAATAACCTGCTTATGCAAAAGATAATTATTCAAAGAAAATGCCTGTTGCTGATGATATTCGTTCTGCTTTCTCTTGCAGGATATTCACAGTACACGGTCACTAAGATTGTTGGATTGGTAACAAACAAGACCACGGGTGAACTGTTGAAACCCGGAAGCAAACTTCGTGACGACGACATGCTCGAATTCTCTTCAGAAAGAGACCTGATCCGCGTAATTGTATCAGGCAAGGGAGTGTACGTCATCAGTCCCACTCCACGAAGAAGCAGTTCGCAGAGTGCAATAGTTGAATAGCTGAAAACGGCTCTTAAACTGAAATCGCGCGAAGGCTACCTGAGTGGCCGTTCGGAAGAGTTTGCCTACGTCCCCGAATCGCTGAATACAGAAACTGCCGTTAACAACCGCCTGCTGATTACGGAAGAAACACGGTATCTGTTCGACCGAAACAAATACCCTGTAAAAAATGGAAACAGGTTTTTTCTGCAGATTGAATCCGGAGCCACACAACCGCAGATACGTGCTTTAACAACTGTAGGAGATACAATACTAATGAGGGTTTCTGACTTCGCCCGGTCAGGCAATGATGAAAACGCCAGATACAAACTCGGCTTCTTCAACAAAGAAATGAACAGCAGCGAGTCTATTGCCAATATTCGCCCCTACCTGGATACTACCGGCGAAATGACAACTATTCTCACCGTATTGATAAAAGATGCCGAAGAAAAAGATGCCGAAAAGCTGAAACAACTTTGTTACGCGGAAATATATGAGGCGCTTGGAAAACCATCACAAATTGATTTCGACAGAACGTTTGAAAAGTTAATCGCACAAAACAGAAAAAGAAATACTATGGCAAATAGCCAGTGAAGTATGCAACCTGTTGATTTGATTTCTAAATAACTGCCGATGAAAAAAATTGTTGTTTGCTGCGACGGAACATGGAACAGGCCGGGAAATACGGACCGGGGACAACCCATAGAAACCAACGTGGAAAAAATTTATAAACTGGTTGTTACGGACACGACACCAATTGACCAGATTAAATTTTATGGGCCGGGTGTAGGAACAGGTTTCGCCATAACCGATCAATTGCTTGGTGGCAGCCTTGGTTTAGGTATTGACAGGAACATCCAGGATGCATACAAATTCCTGATGTGGAGTTATGAACCCGGTGATGAAATCTATCTGTTCGGTTTTAGCCGCGGAGCCTACACCATCCGGAGTTTAGGCGGCCTGATAAGAAACTGTGGAATCATGAAACCAACTTATCTCCACCTCGTACCCGAAGCTTATAAATTGTATCGCGACCGAACAGAGCTCACGCATCCTGACTGTGATGCAATGCAGGCATTCAGGAAGTCGTACGGTATTGAACCGGAAACCTCAATTCATTTCATGGGGGTTTGGGATACGGTAGGTGCTCTTGGTATTCCCATATCCTGGTTCAACTGGTGGAACAGGAAATACCAGTTTCACGATGTGAAACTCAGCAGTCATGTGCGTTATGCATACCACGCACTTGCCATGGATGAACGGCGGCGTGTGTTCAGTCCTGCCTTATGGGAAATAAACCCACAGGCCCTCATCACAAAAAAACCCCAGGTTTGCGAACAGGTTTGGTTCCCCGGAGTACATGCCAACGTTGGCGGCGGTTATGTTGATTGTGGACTGAGTAACATCGCACTCAGATGGATGGTAGAAAAAGCAACAGCAACCGGATTACAATTTAACGAGGAAGCAGTGAATGCGCTCGTTTGCGACAGCAACGCCGAAATGCGTCAATCACTGAACCTGTTCTACAAGATGACAGGCACCATTGTGCGGAGAATCAAAAGCAGGGCTGTTGCCAGGATGGGTGAAAAAGCACCAATCCGGAACGAACGTATTCACTATACCTGCGTGGAGCGTTTACACAAATCGGCCAAATACAGGCCCAAAAATCTGCTGGATGCAATTGATGAAGGCGCCGACTTCGACCCATTGAAAGATCACTGGCAACCCGAATGGCTCGACTACCTCAAAACATGTATTCAATGTATCATGCCGCGGAAAAAGAAAGTTGCCTAGATTGTAACAAAATCAATCAGGTCATGGTTTCAAGGCGCAAATTTTTAGGACAAACAACCCTGGCAGCAGGAGCGTTACTTTTTAATCCGCTGGCAAAAGCACAATTATCTCCACGCGGCAATATCAAAATTTCCCTCGCCGAATGGTCGCTGAATCGCACAATACGCGCAGGCAAACTTGATCACCGTGATTTTCCGGCAAAAGCAAAATCCTTCGGAATAGATGCTGTAGAATATGTAAACGGATTGTTTGGAACAAAGACACTGAATTTCAAAGAAGCTGCTAAGAATACTGCCTACCTTGCGGATCTGTTGAAGAGAAGTAAAGATGCCGGGGTTGACAATCATCTGCTGATGATTGATGAAGAGGGCCCTCTTGCAGGAACAGCAGAGAAGGTACGCCGCGAGGCAGTAGATAATCATAAAAAATGGATTGATGCTGCAAAATATCTGGGGTGCAGGACGGTTCGCGTTAATCTTCATGGCGAAGGTGAAATGAAAGCCAAGGAAACAGCTTCAATAGATTCTCTTTCTCGTCTCGGCGAATATGCGGCTCCGCTTGGCGTGAACGTCGTGGTGGAAAATCACGGCAGTGATTCGTCCAAAGGGTTCTGGGTAGCCTCGGTAATGAAGCAGGTGAACAAACCGAATGTTGGAACACTCCCTGATTTCGGCAACTTTTGTATTACCCATCCGTGGGGAACTACGCAGGAAGCATGCAGCGACGAATATGACCGGTATAAAGGCGTAGAAGAACTTCTGCCTTTTGCAAAAGGTGTGAGTGCAAAAAGCTATGACTTCGATGCAAATGGTGAACAGCCAAAAATCGATTACAAGCGCCTCCTGGACATGGTAAAAGCTTCCGGATTTTCAGGTTATATCGGGATTGAATACGAAGGAATTAACCAACCCGAAGAAGAAGGCATCGTTAAGACGAAGAAGCTTCTGGAGAAATATCTTTGAGCGGCAATGATCGTTCTCTGCTCTCTACTCTCCGCTCTCCGTTCTCCTCTCTCCATTCTCCGCTCTCCTCTCACCTGAAACTCACATCCGACTCACTGGCTGCTTCATTCAGCATTTTGCGCGTTACGTTTGCGTCTTTCTTCTTGTTCTGCTTTAGCTGGACATCGAGCAAGCCTTTCAATGACCATACATTTTTCTCGTTGATGGTAAGATCTTTCCTGAAGGCAGCTTCTGCTTTCTTAAGATTACCAGCCTGCATATACGCTTCACCGAGATATTGATGTGGATTGAGAAACCAGTCGCGCGGTTCATTGTACACCATTTTCTGCTCTGTTTCAGCAGATGCTGTCAGATGTGCGATCGCTTTCTCGTGTTGATGCTGTTTCGAATAAATAATTCCTGCGAGCAGTTCTCTTGCAGTAGTAGCCCCTTCGATGGCTGATGAAAATGGATACATCGGTGCTTTCAGATCCTCGTTAGTCATAAACTTATCCAACTCTTCAAGATGTTTGGTTGCTTCTGCATGGTTATTCCGGTGCGCCTGTGCCATACCTTTTCCGAAGTGATATAGGATATTTGAGTAAACGAGTTTGTCGTCTGGTTTTTCCATCGCAAGCAATGAATCCCATTGTGCAAAACGGGTAAGGATGAGAACGGGCGACATATGGATATATAGAACGAGCGAACCCACAGGCGCCGGAGAAAACAAACTGGCACTGTCGATCGC
>JAFAGE010000163.1 GCA_023423015.1 Bacteroidota bacterium | reverse complement strand
CGTGTTGCATTGGTCCCTGTAAAACCGGGGAATGTTGGCTGCAGAATTCCTCCTTCAAAGAAGATGCTGCTTCCCGGAACAATGAACGTCATTGACATGCGGGGATCCCTGTTCTGAAATTCGCTCGTAAGTGTTGAATAACCCTGGAATAAGGGAGATTTTGTTACGGGCAATCCGTCCTGCGCCAGGTATTGGTCGGCCATATTCTTAGTGGGAACAACTGCATTGAACCAGAGTTCACGTGTCCAGTTGTGAGTGATCCTGTTCAGGTAAAAACGTTTTGCGAGAATCACCTCTTTGCTGTCGTCGCCGGGAAGTAAAAACAGGTATTTGTAGCTGTCGTCTCCCCTACCCTTGAATAATTCATATTCGTTGGACGCGATCAACTCTTCCGCAGCATCTATAGCTATGTTGAGATATTTTGTTGCGTCGCCCTCACCATGGAATTTGGCCCATGTGCCCATGTATAACCCTATTCTCGCCATAAGTGCAAGGGCAGCGCCTTTTGTCACACGACCCATGTCTTCACCTGGCAGGGTGCTTTGAGCAGGAAGTTTTGCAGCAGCATCCTGCAGATCAGCGATCATAAAGTCGGCAAGTTCAAATTGCGTTGATTGCCCGATGTATAATTTATCTGAATTCACATCCAGAACAGTGTCAACCAAAGGCACTCCGCCAAAACTTTTCACCAGGTTGAAATAGTAATACGCTCTAAAAAACCTGGCCTCTCCTACCGGCGCGTCAATCTCCGAACCCAGTGAGGATTCATTTGCTTTTTGCAGCAGGTAATTTACAGAGCGGATATTCTCGTAGGCATTATCCCACAAGTCGGAGTTTGCCTGTGGCAGATATGAGCCGTTGCTGTATGCATTTGCTCCCGAGCCAAAAGCAATATCCGATTTCAGGTCTTCGTAAAATAATCCTTCGTTCAGACCGTAATAGAAATCGTTCGCAGCCAGTTTGAAGTCTTCCGGCTTTTGCCAGAACGATGGGTCAGAAATCTGGTCCCTGGGAACCAGGTCGAGTTTCTTCTCGCACGAAACGATGAAGAAACAGGCAGCTATGATATATAAAGAATGTTTGATAGTCATAATGTAGTTCGATTAAAAGGTTACATCCAATCCGAATGAATACATGCGCTGGAAGGGATAGTTGAATCCATTGGTCGATGATTCAGGATCCCATCCACCTTTCACCTTGGTGATTTCCCAGATATCCTGGCCGCTGAAATAGATTCTCGCGTTCGACATAGCCAGGCGTTTTGCAAACGAGGCCGGCAATGTGTATCCTACCTGCAGATTCTTCAGGCGCACGTAGGCAGCATTGATTTTCTGCAGTGTGGAAGGTTGATAGTTCCATTTCCTGATCTCACCATGACTCAGACGGGGATACTCTGCATCTGGCCTGTCTTCGTTCCATGTTTGCATGTAATAGAACTGCGGAGGTTGTCTCCACCAGTCGCTCCACGGCATTGCATATTCACCTTCACGGAACATTGTTCTTTTCGCAATGCCCTGCAGGAAAACAGAGATGTCGAAGCCGGCATATCTCGCACCGAGGTTTACACCGAAATTGTAGCGCGGAATGATGCTTCCTACATTAATCACGTCGCCATCTTCTCCCGGCACGTTGCTGTACGGGCTGATTATTCCATCGCCATTGATGTCTTTGAACCTTGCGTCACCAATACCGATATCACTCGGCACTCCTTGTAATTGTTTGTATTCTTCCAGTTCTTTCTGATCCCGGATCAGTCCGTCGAATTCATAGGCGAAGTAGGTATTGAGCGGATAGCCTTCGCGCACGAAATTCATTCCTGGTGCATAAGTGTCGGCTCCGCCATAATTTACAAGCAGGTTTCTCGCGTCACTCAGCAATACACGCGCATTGTATTCAAAGCCACCTGAATTTCCGCCTTTATATCCGAGTGTAAGTTCAAAGCCTTTTGTTTGCAACTCACCCGAATTTGAATAAGGAGGTATTGCTCCCAGTAACGTTGGATATGTTACCGGGATAAGAAGATTGCGGTTTGTTTTGATGAAGTAGTCGAACGTAAAATTCAACCTGTTGCGCAGGAACGACGCATCCAATCCCACGTTTTTGTTCACCAGTGTTTCCCATGTTCTGTTCGTAGCCACCATTCCCACGAGTGCTGCTGAACGCGACTGGCTACCGGCACCAAACGGATATGGATTGGGACGTCCTGTTGTAGTGATTAATTGCAGGTGATCATACAATCCAATTCCTTCCTGGTTTCCTGTTTCTCCATACGATACTCTTAATTTAAGGTCATCAAACACGTTGAGGTTGCGGATGAATGGCCGCTCAATAATTCTCCATGCTGCAGAAATACCCGGGAAAAATCCCCAGCGCTGTCCGTCAGCAAACCTGGAACTTCCATCGTACCTGATATTCGCTTCAAGCAGGTATTCGCGATTGAAAATATAATTAAGACGTGTGAACACGGAGTTGATCGCCCAGTGATTTCCACCTCCATCGTTCGACATATTATTGGTTCCACCAAGATTGATCGACCATACTTCTTCCGATACAAAATTGTCGCGCGTTGCGCTGAACCATTCCATATCATTCTCTTCGTGCGAAGTTCCAACCATCGCCCCGAATTCGTGATTGCCTATTTCTTTATTGTACTCTGCATATGCCGTGATATTGCGGTATGTATTTTCCCGGTTCAGCAGCGACATCCAGCTTGGATTCGCAATGTCGTAGTATGCAAGGCTTCCATCCCAGTTGTAAAGCGGAACAGGCTTACCAATGTCTTCATCTTTGTCGGTACGGTAGTTGATTCCTCCCTGCACATTAAACCTTAAACCCGGCAATACATCAGCAACGAGTTTGAAGTTGGTGTTGATGGTGCGCGAAAGAAATGTTGCAGTGGCGCCTTCTTTTGCCTGTGCAACGGCATTTCCCCAACCTCCCTGCGCAAAGAATTTTCCTTCGGGAGTATATACAGGATGATTAGGCATTCCGAATACACTCTCGATCACCGTTCCAGACCAGGAGCCGTTACCGCCAACGTCTGTTCGTTTTTGACTTTCGATCGCTACTTTGGATTCAAGCCTCAACCATTTTGTGAATGTATAGTCGTAATTCAGACGCAGATTATAGCGCCGGTTATTATCTTTCGCGTGACGGATCACACCATATTGGTCGAGAATACCACCCGACAAAAAATATCTTGAATTATCACCACCACCTGAAATGCTGAGATTTTCTTTGTGTTGAAAACCGGGAGCATATACTTCGCTGCGCCAGTCAGTATTAGTGAAGAACAGGTTCCAGCCACCATACAATGGATGCGGAATGGGATTGGGATCGTTGTTGCGGATACGTTCAAGCAATTCCGGCGTGTACATCGGTGTGGCACCTGCGTGGATGTTTGCCTCATTGTCCATCACTGCGAATTCGTAATTCGTTGGACTATTCATCATTCCGGCGATTTTTGACATCGCCACATTCGAGCTGAAATTGATCTTAGGTGTACCGCGACTACCTTTCTTTGTGGTAACGAGAACCACACCGTTTGCAGCACGCGCTCCATAGATTGAGGCAGCGGCATCTTTCAGCACAGTAACAGATTCAATATCGTCAGGATTTAGCAGGTCCATGCTTCCGGCTAATCCGTCGATCAATACCAGAGGCGCATTACCTGCATCCAGGTTGTCGTTGGGATTTCTGTCCACCGTCGAATTACCGCGAACGTTGATATTGTACGATTCTGCGCCAGGTTTGCCCGATCCACGTTGAATCGTTACGCCGGGCAACTGACCCTGTAATGCATTTAATGTATTTGTTACAGGACGTGCACGAATTACTTCGCCGGTAACGGAAGACACTGCGCCTGTAACGTTTTGCCTTTTTCTCGTACCGTAACCAACTACCACTTCATTAAGCGTGTTTACCGAAAGTTCCATCTGCACAGCAAGAACAGCGTCTTCACCTACAGTAATTTCTTTGTCGTCGTAACCAACAAAGGAGATAACAAGGATCTGTCCTTTTTCAGCATTCAGGTTGAAGTTGCCGTTTTCATCGGTGGAGGTTCCGCGCGACGAACCTTTAACTTTTACAGAAGCACCCGGTAATGGCTGTCCAAGTTCATTAAGCACCTGCCCGGAGATCGGGGGTTGTGCTGCCACCGTGGCGACCATCTGCATTGCAGGTAGTTTGCGTTCCTTTATAACCACGGTTTTTCCGACTATCTCGTAAGTGAGATTTTTGCCTTTCAACACTTCGTTGAGGGCATCGGGAAGACTAACATTGTTCAACTTAACAGTAACAGGACCAGCTCTTTCAATGGCATCGTAAGAGTAAAAGATGTCGAAGCCACTCTGCCGTTGCAGGTCGCGAAACACTTTTTCCAGCGGTGCATTCTTTTCTTCAAGCGATATCTGCGTATACCCGCTGGCGGCAGCCTGTAAACAGGCGATGAGCATTAAGGCGGCAGAAAGTTTCATTGCAAGTAAAATCGTTTTCCTTGTGAAAGGCATACATTTGTGAGTTGTTTGGTTAACAATTAACAATCCTCAGAACATTGTCAGTTGGGCCAAATGTTGCCGGAAGCGCTACCAACACTTCCGGCTTTTGTTTTACCAACTGTGTCTGTTTTCTAAAGCAGGACTAAACGATCATGAATAAGGTATAATAGCTATAGCTATTGCAGGACCCTCAATTTGTTTTCACGTACTGAAAATTTTATATCACCGGCAGTTTCCAGAACTTTTAATACTTCCGAGAGATTCACATCGCGCGAAATAGAACCTCCGTAGTATTTGTTGCCTGGTACACCTGATTCCAGTTCAATGTTGTACCAGCGCGTTATCTGCCTTAAAATGGTGTTGAGATCTGTCTTCGAACCGAAGTCGAACTTTCCGTTTTTCCATGCTACCACTTTTTCAATATCTACGTTCCGGTGTTTACTAAGTTTTCCAGCGTGATTCAGCTGTGTTTGTTCACGCGGCTTTAATTCCAAAGCATCAAAGTTATCATTACTTACGCGAACAGAGCCTTCCAATAATGTTACTGCCAGATTTTCTTCATCACGGTAAGCATTAATATCGAAATGTGTTCCCAATACTTCTACCTGCATGTTGCTGGTGCGCACAATAAACGGAGCGTTTACGTTTTTCGCTACTTCGAAATAAGATTGCCCCGTCACTTCAACTTCTCTCCTGTTACCCGCAAACACATTCGGATAACGGATAGAGCTCTCCGAATTCAGCCACACCTTTGTTCCATCTGCCAGGGTAACCTGTATCACGCGGCTCCCCCTGGGATTTATAAGTGTGCTGAACACCTGCTTGTCTGTCGTTGCCGGTGTATAAACAATTTCACCTTCTTCCACTTTCAGGAACTCTGCACCATTGTTCACACGTACAGGCCCTTTTGCCAGCGAATCGAGAACAATTTGTTTTCCATCGTCGAACACCACCATTGCCTGCACGGAAGAAGGTGCTTTCACATCATTCTCTTCAACCGGAGTTTGAACAATGATCTGCTGTTTGGGTTTTTCATTATTAAGTTGGTACACCAACGCCCCAGCTCCTACCAGGAGAATAAACAAGGCTACATACCTTATCCAGGCACGGCGATAAATGGGGATTATTGGTGCTGTTTCTTCGTCTTCCTGTTCGATTATTCCTGCTTCGCGGTAAATGTTGGAAAGCAATCGCAGGCTATGTATCAGCTCGTTTTTCGCTACCTGCCCGGGAATATGCAGAGGTTCGCCATTATCGGCATTGTTGTACCATAGGAGAAACTCTTCACGTTCTTCTTCCGAAATCGTTCCATTGGTCCACTTCAATGCAAGCTCCCTGATGCGCTCATTTGCCGGGTTCATATAGAATAAGTATCGGAAAAAGCTTTATCCCCTACGCCCATGCTAAATTTTTTTCTGAAAATTCACAGGGAGTCGTTTGTTGCCAGGATCAGGAGAAGTAGATAGGCTTTGTCACCAAGGCCGGCCCTCAGTCGCGCCAATGCTTTGGTGAGTTGATTTTCAACCGTTTTTTCAGAAATACCAAGATGCGCAGCGATAGCTTTGTTGCTCAGGCCTTCTTCGCGGCTGAGTTGGTATACAAGGCGACAACGTTCAGGGAGTGCCTGAACAATCTGCTGTAATTGTTCTTCGAGCTGCTGAAAATGCAGCCGCTGGTCGGCCCGGAGTGCTGAAGGGTTTTCCCCGGCTTCTTCCATTTGAACCAACCTGGAGTTTCTCCCCAGGATGCTCATCACCTGGTATTGGACAGCTGCAGCCAGGTAATATTTGAGAGACCGTTTGATTTCAAGGGAAGAGCGCCTCGCCCAGAGGTCAGTAAAAATATTTTGTACCGCCTCCTCAGCCTCGGCGATATTATCCAGTCGTTTTCCGGCAATATAGAGGAGCAGTTTCCAGTAACGCGCGTATATCTCATTAAATGCTTCAACATCCCCCACTTTCAGCAAGTGTACGAGTTGTTCATCCGTGGAATGTATAACCATTTGTGTAGCGGCTTAACGCGGGGCTTACAAAGGCTGAAAGTATTGAAAAAACAGGAACTCTATTCTGTGCGCAGGCTTTTAACAGGGTTTGCTACCGCCGACCGCAGTGCCTGCACTCCTACAGTAATCAACGCGATCAACAATGCAAATAGAGCAGCAAGTACAAACATCCACCATTCCAGGTTTACATGATACTCAAATGTGTCAAGCCAGTCGCGGCTTACCCACCATGATACGGGAATCGCGAAAAGGATTGAAATAACCACCAAAACCGCAAAATCCTTCGACAACAATGTAAATATCGAAGTTGTGCTGGCACCAAGTACTTTCCGGATACCAATTTCGCGGGTTCTTTGCTGCGCGCTGAATACCGCGAGCCCCAGTAAACCCATGCAGGAAATAACGATTCCCAATGCGGAAAAATATTTACTTAATATCCCGGTGAGGCGTTCTGACTGGTATAGCTTCTGGTACTCTTCGTCGGTGAAGTATACGTTGAACGGGAAACTTGGGTTCATTTCTTCCCACACTTCTTCAAGAGCACTGATTAGTTGTGATGTATTTTCCGTTTGCGTTCTGATCAGGATGGCTCCATAGCCGGCATGCTCGCCCATGTGCATCACCAATGGAGCGATGGGATCATGAAGCGTCCTGAAATGAAAATCTTTAACGAGGCCTACAATCGTTCCTTTTATTCCATTGAACTCGAGTGGAGTTCCCACAGGATCTTTGAGGTTCATTTTTTTTTGCGCAGTTTCGTTGATCATAAAAGCTGCAGAGTCGCTTTTGAACTGCTCAGAAAATTCTCTACCGCCAATCAATTCAGCTTTCATGGTTTTTACAAAATCATACCCAACTGCAGCCTGCGCGAACGAAGGCTTTGAAGTAGGATCTTTTCCCGGCCAGCTCACCGAATTCGTGTAACTGTCGAGGTTAATGGGTGCTGCTGTCATCTTACTCACATTTGCTACACCCCTGATCCGCTTTACCTTATCCTTGAACAGCGAATATTTATTGATGATATTTCCTTCTACGGGAAGTAGTAAGAGGTTGTCGCGTTCATATCCAAGGTTCTTGTTTTGCACATATTGTATCTGTTTTGCTACGACCAGTGTCACTACGATCAGCAAAATGGACAACGTGAACTGAAAAATAATTAACCCCTTGCGGAACAAAACGGCTTCCGTTCTGAATTTCAGATTTCCTTTCAAAGCTTTAACGGGATCGAATGAAGAGATATACCACGCCGGGTATAAGCCTGCCAGCAGGGCAGCCGTGATCAACACAGCCCCGATACTCATCCAGAATCTGATATCATGGAAAGGCAGCTGAATTTCTTTTCCGGTGATAGTATTGAATGCCGGCATTAACATCTGTACCAGGATGAGCGCGCCACCGGTTGCCATCAATGCAAGCAAAAAGGCTTCTGTAACAAATTGAAAAATGAGTGTGCCCCTGGCAGCACCCACAACCTTTCTGACGCCAATCTCCCTGGCACGCTTCAACGAACGTGCTGTGCTCAGGTTCATGAAATTGATACAGGCAATGATCAGGATAAATGCAGCCACAACACTGAACAATTGCACATATTGAATTCTTCCGCCGGAAATGTACCCGTCTTTAAATGCAGAATACAGGTACTGTTCATCATAACCTTGAAGAAAAAGATCCAATTTATAATCGGGCCCCTGGCCATAGTCGTAATTATCAAGAAAGTCTTTTATTCCGGCTTCAAACGCTTCAGGATCGGCATCCTTTTTCAACATCACACAAGTGTGAGGACCGGTATTGCCAAAATCGCGAAACCAGGGGCTCTTGCTCATGAAATAGTGCCAGTTGATCAGGAACTCGAATTGCATGCTCGAATGAACTGGCACGTCGTCAAATACCGCTTCCACTATAAAATTATCCTGATCCCTGAATCGAAGACTTTTTCCCATTGCATCATCCGGGGATCCGAAAAACGCGATCGCCATCTTCTTTGATATCACAATTGAAGTGGGTGAGGCAAGTAAATTCTCTATCTTCCCCGCAACCAGCGGGTAAGTGAATGTTTTTAAAAAATCTTCGTTGGCAAATAAACCTGAAAACTTAATTTTTTTATCGTTCCACAGGAACACGCTTTCCCTGCTTTGATCATAGACTACCGCGTGTTCAACGGCAGACAGCTTTTTTTTCATTTCTTCCGCGAGCAGACCCTGTGTAGAAATATCCTGCGCTGCCTTACCGCCACTGAATTCCCGGATGTACACGTTGTAAATCCTTTCAACGTCGTTATGAAACTTGTCCACTTTCTGCTCATCATTTACCCAAAGCATGATCACAATGGTAAACGTGATTCCGAGAATCAATCCTCCAAGATTGATGATGGAGATCAGCTTGCTGCGCCACAAATTTCTGAAAGCGACAACGAGGTAATTCTTAAGCATGCTTAAAGATGGCCAACATTAATGCCAGTTGGATAAAAAGGTATAAAGCAGTAAGTTAGGATTTATCGGAAGAATTTCGGACTGTTCGTTTTTAGTACAAGCGTCCGACAACAGGTGCGCGGTTTAGTTGGTACGCCTGATCTCATCTTCAGCGGCGGCTTTCCTTTGCCGTGCCGATTTCAGCTGCTGGTTTCCCAATGCGTAAGTAATATTCAGCATGATGATCCTGGAATCGAAAATAATCTCCACATCGTTCTGATAACCGACTTCATCGATCTTTCCAAGTATCCTGTTGCTGTGAAATATATCCTGGAAATTTAGTTTAACCTTCAGGTTCTTTCCAATTGCTTTCTGCACTCCCGCATCAAGCGATCCCATCCATGGCGATTTTGCAAGCGCATAAACAGCTGGTGAGTTCAGCCGGCCCATCATCTCTCCTGTCCATCCCTTTCCAAAAAGGAACGTATGTGAACTATTAAACCTTCCACCCATTTGTTTATTGTGCACCACGGTTCCACGATAGTTAAATTTGAATGAACTATAAACACCAACAAGCGTATTCTGCATATTCCATCCATTCATTACCGTCACCGGGAAACTTACTGTTAAGTTATACGTCTGCGCATTCTTAAGATTCTCCGGTCTTCGTTGTGCCATCTTGCCATCTATTGGTTGCATGATGAAAAAGATCAGATCGTTGATTAAAGTAGCTCCCAGAGATGTAAACAGTTTATTCTTGAATCCATGTTTTAATTCCAGCGAATGTGAATACTGCGGCGTCATAAACGGATTTCCTGAACTATACGAAAACGGATCAAGGTAACTCCGCGCAGGATTTAATGCCTGGTAGTTCGGCCGGTCTATGCGATAACTGTAAGATAAAGTCAGGGTATTGTTTTTATCCAGCACCCTGTTTATAAATGCACTTGGGAATATATTGAAATAATTTTTTTCTGTTACGTCCTTTAACGAAATTGAGTTCGCAATGGAATGCGTTTGTTCACCACGTAATCCAAACAGCACATCTGTTTTCTCATTCAGCTTACCCGAGAAGCTTATGTAGGCAGCGTACACTTCTTCTGAGTATTTGAAATGGTTCGACAACGCGCTGTCTATTCCAATATTTCCATTCAGGCCGGTGCTGAATCGCATGTTGTTGTCGGCGCTGACATTGCTGATCTTTACACCAGTTTCCATCTTCCATCCTTTTGCCAGGCCTTTCGAATAATCCGATTTAAAAGTTAATATGTCGATGGTTACCGGCATAAACGAAACCTGGTTCTCTACGATACCATCTGGATCATGAGGAATAAGGGTAACCGTGTTCAATGTATTATCGAACGTGCGCGTAAAGCGTCCGAAATCAACATCAGCGCTTAACTGCGAACCAGCTGAATAAGCATGCTGCACGTTGAAATTAAACACCTGGTTGCTCCGCACATCATCGATAGACTTTGCCGATCGGGTGTGCAGGTACACAGGTGCATCTGTTGCTCTTCTAAAGGTAATTTCTGCGGGACTTCTTTCGTGCACCTCGTTCCAGTTTCCAGACCAACCCACTCCAAGCGTGGTTTTTCTGTTTAAAAAATAATCTACACCCACACGGGCAGTATGCGACATATTCCTGAAACGGATGTACGAAAGCGACTGAATAATATTTCTCTGCCCGCTGTCGGGTTGATTTCTCCGGATATTAAAATCCATGTATGTACGCTCGGGATTAACACCGTAGTTACCGTATACATTAATCTTGTTGGTCCGATGATTTACCTGCAAACTTCCACGCTGTCTGCCATATCTGCCAGAACCGACAGATGCCGAAATCAAACCATTCGTACCTACATTATTGTTTTTCTTTAAACGAATATCGATTATGCCGGCATTGCCCGATGCATCGTATTTCGCGGAAGGATTGGTGATGAGTTCAATGCGGTCTACATTGTCGCTCGGCATGCTCCGCAACAAGGCAACAACATCCTGCATGGAAAGATAGGTCTGCTTACCATCTATATAAACTATCACTCCTTCCTTGCCCTTGAAAATGATCTGATCATTCTGCCGGTCGATGATAATGCCCGGCGCTTTTTCCAAAACTTCGAGAGCTGTGCTGCCACTGGAGATAATGCTGTTGGCCACATTCACAATCATCCGGTCGATCCGTTGCTCTACAAAGGGTCGCTTACCTGTCACCGTTACCTGCTGCAAATGATTGTCAATACGTCTCAAAGAAATCGGGGGAAGTGTAACATTACCGTTTAGATCGAAGGCAGGTGAATATTCTTCCTGGTATCCTACCCGGGAAATCTTAAGAAGGTATTGCCCCGCACGAACATTTTCAAATGCGAAGGTTCCCGTATCATTACTGATCGCGGCAACTTGTAATGAAGAATCTTTTTGATTTAACAACAACACGTTTACCAGAGAAAGTGGGGTTCCATTTTCTTCGATTCTGCCGCTGATGTTCTGGGCGAAGGCAGCAGCATGAACCGCCATGAGAGGAATAAGCAGGGCGCGTTTCACGCAATTTTGGTTTGAGGCGGTTCTAAGGTACTCAATCACCCATACATGTGAAAGAAATATTTAATATTAACGAAGTTTCAACGTTGAAGTCAGACGTGAAACGTGAGACGTGAGACGAATGTTAGCAGGCCCGAAATATGTGAAAAAAGGTTCTGAAATTGCGTGCTTCTGCTAACACCATAAACGGCAAATACATCTGCATGCCCAATTACGTACCGACTCTACAGGAACTGGATAGAACAAAACTTTCATGGGTTGGTGGCAAAGCGGCCAACCTGGGAGAACTCACAAAAATCGACGGAATTAACGTACCCCCGGGGTTCTGCATTACGACAGACGCCTTTAAATCTGCCCTGCAAAATCATCCCGAACTTGCTAATCTGATTAATAAAATATCCGGTTTTTCAACTGCGCAACGAAGGGAAATTTCGGAAGTAGCTATCCAGATCCGCCGATTGATTCAGGATATCTCCCTTTCAACAGAAATCCGTGACCAGCTTACAAAAAAACTCGTGGAGCTCGGTGAATATGAACCTTATGCCATTCGCTCGAGTGCGACTGCAGAAGATCTTCCTTCCGCATCCTTCGCGGGTCAACAGGATACTTATTTGAATGTTGTAGGAAAAGAAAAAATTCTAAGTCATATACGAAAATGCTGGTCTTCACTTTTCACTGACCGTGCAATAACATACCGGTTACAAAACGGTTTTGATCACAGTAAAGTTTATCTGGCAGTAATCGTTCAGAAGATGATTTTCCCGCAATACGCTGGTATTATGTTTACTGCAGATCCCGTAACGAATAACCGGAAAACAATATCAATTGATGCAGGATTCGGTCTCGGAGAAGCACTGGTTAGTGGAATCGTATCGGCTGATAATTTTAAAGTCTCCAACAACAAAATTATTGGCAAAACAATAGCTGAAAAGAAAAGAGCTATATATGATCACCAGGATGGCGGCACTTATATCCAGAACATCGAGGCTGATCAGCAACAAGTTCAGACGTTGAATGACGGGCAGATATTACAGCTTGCGAGATTAGGAAAACAAATTGAAGAACATTTTGATGCTCCCCAGGATATCGAGTGGTGCATTGCGGACAATGATATTTACATTGTTCAAAGCAGGCCTATAACAATACTTTATCCTCTGCCTCACAACCCGGAAAACAGGAAACGCATTTACGCCTCTGTCGGCCATCAGCAGATGATGACGGACGCGATCCGGCCTCTCGGCATTTCTTTCTTCCAGCTATTATCGGGCAGGCCGATGTATGAAGCCGGGGGCAGACTATTTGTAGAAATAGCGGAAGACCTCGCATCGGTTGAAGGAAGAAAGAGAATCTTCGCTACACTTGGCAACTCTGATCCACTTACGAAAAACGCCTTGCAAATCATTGTTGAGCGCAGCGACTTGTCTGATCCGCTCCCTGAAAACACGCCGGAGCAGGAGGGACAAAACAGTGCAAGGCTAAATCAGCTTTATGCGCAGGCACAGAACGTGCCCGAACCATCGGTGGTCCGTGAACTCATCAATAACATCTATAGCTCGGTCGATGATCTGAAAGAAACCATTTTTACGAAACAGGGATCTGAGCTCTTCGACTACATCATCGAAAATATTGGTACACTGCGGAAGCTGAATTTTGATATGAGAAGCTTTGCGGTGATCCTTGCTGCCATAAACGCTTCAGCCTGGTTGAACGAGAAGATATATGAATGGCTGGGCGAAAAAAATGTTGCGGATATATTAACGCAATCGGTGGATAACAACATTACTTCACAGATGGGACTTGACTTGCTGAATGTTGCCGACGAAATCCGCCCTCGAACAGACGTAATTACATACCTGGAACGTATAAATGATGACAATTTCCTGGAAGAAGTGCGGAAACAAAATGGTGGTAATGAAGTTGCCGATACAATTCAGAATTTTCTCGATAAATATGGTATGCGGTGCGTTGGAGAAATTGATATTTCCAAACCCCGATGGAGCGAGAAGCCATCCACACTTGTCCCATTAATC
>JAFAGE010000101.1 GCA_023423015.1 Bacteroidota bacterium | reverse complement strand
GTTTATTTATTCGTGCAAGTGTGCGCGTATTACTTTGGCGGATAACATCTTCTTCAAGCTGTTCGATGCAGTTTCCGAGTTCTTCCATCACAAGGAAGTAATTATCTACAATCAGATCCAATAGGCTGTAGCAAAGGTAGTCGGCACCATTTTGTCGAAGCTTGGAATTGGCAATCTTAAGGCGGTCCCGGAGTGGGTTGAAAACATCCCGTTTGGCGTCTTCCTGAAATGAGATAACGTAATTTTTTCCAAGTACGATACTGATCTGCTCAGTTTCAACCGTCGTTGTTGTTTCGTTGTAGTAGAGCATATTCAGCAGGCAATAGATGATGTCGTTGATATCATCCATTTTTGGCCTTTGATTGATGCTGAGAATATCTTCGATGATGAGGTTGTGGATGCCAAATTCTGCTGCTACCGTTTCAACGTCTCTCTTGCGAATGCCGTCAATATTTATCCAGGTTGTATTTTCCTGTTTCCTGAATGCGAAACAGTCGGAGATTCTATCGAACTCGTATTGGTGAAGGTCGGAGTTGTTGTAATCGTGGACGAATATTCGAATTTCCCGTGCTTCTTCACGCACCGGCGGAACAGTTGGATTTACAGACAATATTTTCTTGGTGCGATCTGTTCCAAACAAGGCGGGAACACCAAGAAAACGCAGGTATTTGTCTGGCCGTAAAGACATATTTATAGCTGTTCGTAAAGCTTCCGCAGCTTTTCGCGTGTCATTATCTTCTCCCAATCTTTGCCAAGTGCGTTTTCCCAGAGCGGTTTCATTCCCAATGAAACGTTTATCATTTTATCGAAATCAGCATCTGTCAGTCCTTTTGTAATGTTCTGGGGAATTTCGATGCCGTTTTTGTTCACCATGTATTTAAATTCCTTTACTCCTTCCGGATAGAATTCTTCCAACTTGTCAAATACTATACAGTTGCCGATGCCGTGTTTCGTGCCGAGCAAATAACTCAATCCGTAACTCACAGCATGTGCAACTCCCACCTGCGAATAAGCTATGCTCATTCCACCGGCGTAGGATGCCATCATCAGTTGATCGTCGCTCTCGTCATCCCAATTATCTTTTTCAACAAAAACTTTCCGGCAGAGCTCGAGTGCCTTTTCGCCGTAGGATTTGCTGAACTCGTTGAGGTAGGTTCCTGTAAGACTTTCAATACAATGGATGTAGCAATCCATCCCAGTGTAAAAACGCTGGTTAACCGGTGCATTTTGGGTCAATTCAGGATCGAGAACAATCTGGTCAAAAGGCGTAAAATCAGAATTCATTCCCAACTTCCTGGTTGGACCGGTAAGTACGGTGGTGCGGGAAACTTCTGCGCCTGTGCCGCTGAGGGTGGGAATACCGACTTTATAAACACCGGGAACTTTTACCAGGTCCCATCCCTGGTAGTCGGCCGATGATCCCTCATTTGTCATCATTAAAGACACTGCTTTCGCGAGGTCCATGGTCGACCCTCCGCCAATGCCTATTATCCCGGATACCTGGCCAAATTCTTCCTGAAGCTGCCTGGCAATTCCGTCTACATAGGTGGTCTTCGGCTCGTAGGTAACATCTGCGAAAATGATTCTATCTTTTCCTTCTGTAGGAATGCGTTGAACAAGTGGCTGGTTGTTGAAATAGTGGTCTACAAGAAATATCATCGGTGCCCCCTGCTTTCTGCGAGGTGCGATAATTTCTGCAAGCTGGTCGAAGCAACCTCTTCCGTACACGACGTAATCAACCATCTTGAAATTCCTGAACTTCATTTTTATTATTTGTTTTCTGTACTTAACAATGTTGTTGCCCGCTCCAGATCTTCGGGGGTATCAATCTCAACTCCCATATACTCGGTAACAACCATTCTCAGCTTAATGCCGTGTTCAAGATAACGAAGGCATTCAATTTTCTCAGCGGATTCAAGAGGTGTTTGCGGCCACCTGGTGAAATCCAGCAAAGCCTGTCTTCTAAATGCATAAACGCCGATGTGTTCGTACCATGTGATAGAGATATCTTTCGACCGGGGATATGGAATCACACTTCTGCTGAAAAAGATGGCGTTATTGTTCAGGTCTACGGCTACTTTCACGTAGTTAGGGTCGTAAACGAATTTTTCGTCGTGCATCACCTGCATAAGCGAGCCGACCTGGACGGAAGGATCGCTGAATACGGCAAGTAACTTTTCCAGGGGCTCTCTCTTTACGAAGGGTTCATCGCCCTGAACATTGAGAATGATGTCGCCATCGAGCTGTTCAGCAGCTTCTGCAATCCGGTCGCTGCCGCTTTCGTGGGATCGTGTACTCTTCATCACTTTTCCGCCATTGGAAGAGATTTCCTGGAAAATTATGTCACTGTCGGTAACCACGATCACCTGGTCGAATAGCCCTGTGGCAACGGTATTGTCGTACGTGTGGCGGATCACCGTTTTGTTGCCGAGCCGTTGCATCAGCTTTGCCGGGAATCGTGTAGCGGCATAACGAGCCGGAATCATCGCGATAGTTGTCATAAAGCTCTATAAATGTAAATGTATGGCCGTTTACACTGCGCAGAAAATTAGGTTTTTGTTTTTTATATGTGGGATCTAGCCTTCCAAAACACGCCTTCGGTTGACCAGGCCATTTCTGTTTTCAATAAAATGGATATGAAAGCTGCGGACTTAATGGACATTACTAAGACGACGCCCACACATGGGACGAGTGAACGCGGACTCTTATCGCTGTCACGCTGAGATGATGCAACAACAGCAACCAACAATAATCTGTAGATCGGGGATCAGGTATTTAACATCAACGGCATTACCAGCATCAACAGGTCCTCGCCGTCTTCCTGTGCAGCGGGTTTCAGTATACCAGCCTTCGTTGGTGTTGAAAGGTCGATTGTGACTTCATCTCCATCCGAAGCATTGAGCATTTCGATGAGGAACTTCGCATTGAATGCAATCTGCAGGTCTTCGCCATTATACTGGCACTTCATACGTTCGGTTCCTTCGAAGGAGAAGTCAACATCCTGTGCGGCGAGTTGTAATTCGCTTCCTGAAATGCTTACAACAACCTGGTTGGTGCTTTTATTACTAAAAATGCTTACGCGGCGAAGTGCGCCCTGGAAGTCAGCCTTATTCACCGTGAGTTTATACGGGTTATCGGCAGGGATTACCACCTTATAGTCGGGAAATCTTGCGTCGATGAGCCGGCAGCTCATCTGGGTAGTGCCATGGGTTACAAACAAGTGATTTGTGTTGTATTTAACGGTCAGTTCATCGGCATTGAGCGGCATCGCCGACTTCAGCAGGGTAAGAGGTTTCTTGGGAACAATCATTGAATCCGCCTTTGGACACTTCACATCGGTACGGCGGTAGCGAACCAGGCGATGAGCATCGGTAGAAACAAACTGCAGGGCGTCTTTCGACATTTCGAAATACACCCCTGTCATTGCCGGGCGAAGATCATCGTTGCTGACAGCAAAGAGAGTTTTGTTGATGGCTGTAACCAGTGCTTCGGAACTGATGGTAAAGGAACTTGTATCGTCTGCGGCAGGTTCTTTGGGAAAATTGTCTGGATTTTCGCCCATTACTTTGTACTTACCATTGTCGCTGGTAATTTCTATGCCGAAATTCTTGTCGATGTTGAAGGTGAGCGGCTGATCCGGAATATTCTTTAATGAATCTACCAGTATCTTGGCCGGAATGCAAACTCTGCCGGAGCCGTTTGCTTCCACTTCGAGCTGCACCTTCATTACTGTTTCCAGGTCAGTAGCCACCACGTTCAGTCGGTTTTTGTCGACTTCGAAGAGGAAATCTTCCAGTATAGGAAGAACAGTATTGCTGTTGATGACTCCACTAATCTGCTGCAGTTGTTTCAGTAAAGCAGAAGAAGAAACAATAAACTTCATGCGGAAGAATTAATTTGAATTTCAGCAAACCTAAGGGAAAAACAGGAATTTCTTTGTCAATTTGCACCTAAGCAGATTCACATTATGGTATTCAGCAGACTATTCGGCTGGGCAAGAAAAAACGAGGGGGAAGACCCTCCTATCCAGTTCGGGAGGTATTCCGATAACAACAAGTCTGTGGAAAAAGTTCAGAAATGGACGGAAGCAGACAACCTCTTCAAAGCAAAGGAATACCGGCAGAGCCTGGAAGCCTTTTTTGACTACCTCTGCGACGAAGAGCAGGATAATGTTTCGGTGCAGCGTGATAACGGCAGGATCACCTTTTCTATTTACCAGGGATCTACCATCGCACGTGGAGAGGTGAACGACGACTGCGTTAAAGCAGAAATACCCATCGCGCGCATGAAAAGCCTGAGTGTGCCCGTGATGAGGAAGTTGCTGGAGATGAATTTCAGTTTGTATTACTCGCGTTATGCCTTAAAGGACGATACGGTGTACATCAGGTTTGATACGCCGCTGAAAACGGCGAGTCCAAACCGGATGTACTATGGACTTAAGGAATTATCAACGAAGGGCGATAAGCAGGATGATCTGCTGGTGGGAGAGTTTCCGACACTGGAGGCGGTTGACACAGGCCATGTGATAAGGCTGCCCGAAGAAGAAGTCGAAATTAAATACGAATTCCTGCAGAAGTGGATAAATTCTACGCTGGAAAGTATTGAAGCACTGGACCACGACAAGTTTTCCGGAGGCATATCCTATCTGCTCCTCGCTTTGGTGTTTCGTATCGATTACCTGATTGCACCCGAGGGAAAACTATTGAACGAGCTCGAGAAAATAGCGACTACTTACTACAATAAGGATGATAAATCGTCGCCCGAAAGAAACCCACAAATGATCGAGGGATTCAAAAACTTAAGAAATCGAACCCGCGACGATATTGCGAAACAATTATTCCGTTCGCGGTATACTTTTTCCATCGTTGTTCCTCATAATCTGAAGTCGGTTACAGAAACAATTGAAACATCTTTGGAAAACATGGCCTGGTATCGCGACAATAATTACCCCGACATAGCGAACAAAGTAATGGAATACGGTTTCGCATACAGCCAATATTCCTACAGCCTACCTAAACCTCTAACAGACCTCTTCCGCCTTTTTATGCAGATTAACTATTCTGATTTTTTCCGTGAACTTGGATTTTCTACTGTGTATTACGACGAATCAAAGAATAGTTTCAACCAGGACCGGATTGAAGACAGAATAAATGCAGTGATTGGATACTGGAAACAGAAATATCCATCTCTTGTATTCAGAACGCGGCGATTGAAGTACGACACATTGCTTAGTTTTAATCATAGCTTTTTACAGGAAGTGGCGTCGTTAAACTTTGAATAGGAGCGAAGAATGGAATTTCAGGATATCATCGAAACATATCAGCCAGCGATAATTCAGATTGCTGCCAATGGTAGCACAGGAACCGGCTTCTACCTCGAGCAGTATCATATGATTGTAACGAACGAGCATGTGGTTGGCAAGGCTGCAGAAGTGACTATTGCAGGCAAGTCGTTCCACAAAATGTTTACAAACGTCTGGTACACGGATAAGAAGCACGACCTCGCGTTTGTTCAACCTCCACCCGCAGCTGGTTTTCCAAAAATTTCTTTAGGCGATTACGAAATGCTGAAAGATGGTGATGAAGTTATTGCAATCGGGCATCCGTATGGCCTTAACTACACCGCAACGCAAGGGGTAATTTCAAAAGCAAAACGTGTTCGCCAGGGGCTACACTTTATTCAGATTGATGCAGCCATTAACCCCGGGAACAGCGGCGGTCCGCTTGTAAACTCAAAGGGAGAAGTTATCGGCGTAAATACGTTTATTATTCGTGGGGGAGACAACCTGGGTTTTGCTTTACCGGTTTCCTATCTCAAGGTAGCGCTGGATTTATATCTCCCGTATAAAGGTTCGCCTGCAACGCGTTGCCCGAATTGTAACTTCCTCGTGCTTGTATCAAATATTGATTCAAATAAATACTGCCCATCCTGCGGCACAGAAGTAAAGATCCCGGAAGTAGCCATTGCAGAATATACGCCTGCCGGAACGGCGAAGCTGATAGAAGAAATTCTTAAAGACCTTGGGAAAGATATACGCCTTGCGAGAATCGGAACGAACAAGTGGGAAGTAAAAGAAGGAAGTGCGCGCATAAAAATAAATTACAACACCGAAACTTTTTTCATAAGTGCAGACGCATACCTGTGCCAGCTACCGGAAAGTGCCGCAAATATCAGTGCACTTTACCAGTTTTTACTGGAACAGAATTACGACCAGTCAAATGGATTAGTACTAAGTTGCGTAGGCCAGAACGTAGTTTTATCGGCGGTGTTGTATGATCTTGACATTGATAAAGAAACCGGAGCAGTGATGTTGCAATCATTGTTTAAAAAAGCTGATGAATACGACGATATGTTGATTGAAAAGTTTGGCTGCATTCCGCGGCTTGAGGAACCATGAAAAGATGCAAACGAAAAAGCTTACACCTGCACAGGCGCTCGCGAATGCGCGAAATTATTGTTCGTACCAGGAGAGAAGCCACAACGAAGTAAAAGAAAAACTTTTCGGCTTCGGCCTCACGACAAACGAAGTCGAAAACATTGTTGCGGAACTTATATCTGATGATTTTTTGAATGAAGAACGTTTTGCAAGGGCATTTGCGAGAGGTAAGTTTAACCTGAAAGGTTGGGGAAAGGTAAAGATCCGTTATGAGCTGAAACAACGAAGAGTAAGTGACTATTGCATACGAAAGGGGTTAACCGAAATTGATGATGAAGAATATGGGAAGAAAATCAAGAAATTGTTTGAAGAAAAATTGAGGCAGTTAAAGAGCGAAAAGAATGCATTCATAAGAAAGCGAAAGCTGATGGATCACCTGCTTCAGAAAGGATATGAACGCGATCTGATACAAAATCTTCTAAAAGAATAACTATGCCTGCTCCTGCTGAAACACTCCTGATATCTGTTGTTCAGGCGGACTTAAAATGGGAAGATAAACGCGCAAACCTGCGAATGTTCGAGGATATGATTGCCACTTCACAAGAAAAGATGGAGGTGGTGTTGTTACCTGAAATGTTCAGTACCGGGTTTATAATGCAGCCGCAACCATTAGCCGAAAACATGGAAGGTGAAACAATAGCCTGGATGAAGCGCGTAAGCGCAGAATACCGGATTATCCTGGCAGGAAGTTTAATTATTGAAGAGGAGAAAAAATACTTCAACCGGTTGATATGGATGCTTCCAAACGGATCATATGGCTACTACGACAAACGTCATTTATTTGCGTATGCAGGCGAAGATGCAGAATACAGCAGCGGCAACAGGCGGCTAATTACATCGGTTAAAGGATGGAAACTTAACCTGCTGATCTGTTACGACCTGCGTTTTCCTGTTTGGGCAAGGCAATCTGCCGGTGTAGAACCTGGGCCAGATGGTGGATGGGTAAAGAAAGAAGATGCGGCTGGGGATGCCGAATATGACGTATTGGTTTATGTTGCAAACTGGCCGGAAAAGCGTGTTCATGCATGGAAAACGTTGTTACAGGCAAGGGCAATAGAAAACCAGTGTTATGTTGCTGGATGCAATCGGGTTGGAACAGATGGTGGTGGTCTTACCTATTCAGGCGACTCCATGATTGTAGACCCAATGGGAGAAATTATTGCAAGGAAAACCAATGAACCTGGAATAATTACTTCGGAACTCCGGTACAGCCATTTGAAAGCAGTTCGTGAAAAGCTGCCGTTCCTTCGCGACTCCGATCCATTTATAATTGGGCGTTCGCAGCCATAATTATTTTTTTCACGGCTTCAAGCTTAACATCAACTCCATTACGAATATCCGCTGCTGATGGCGCGACATGAAAATCAGGAATAACACCGCGGCCTTCCTTTACTAACTCAGGCTGCATCACGAAGCGAAACTTAGGAATGGATACACGCACTTTGGTATTAGGTAATGTAAGTTGCGGAATGATCCACGCTGTGTTGCCATAAGCGCCGCCACCGGTTTCTTCTCCAATGATTTTAACATTCTTCTGTCCCTTCAGTTCCTGTGCAAACAATGTGGTGGCTGAAAATGAATTGCCACCGGTAAGGATATAAATATTCTTTTCGAAGTGGTGCTTTCGCACAGGTTTATACGTATGTCGTTCGAAATAGCCGAAATGAAAGTTGCCGTCTTGTCTCTTTTTCGTAATGACTGTTGTAATGAGCCAGTAGATTGGCTGATACTTTATATAGTCACGAAATTTGCTTGAACGTTTAATTGCATAAAGGGAATCGGCAACTTTGAAATTATGGTCAGCAAGATATTTGGTTAAACGCGTTGAATTCTTTGCTTCACCGCCACCGTTTGAACGCACATCTATAACCAGGTGCTCGATGCCAAGCCTTTCGATATTTTTAAATGATGACCGGAAAAATCGGGTCAGCTTATTTCCTCTCGAAAACGTGTTCAGCATCATATATGCAGATTTCAGACTTGTATCTACCTGCAAATGCCTGATGGCAAACCGTTCCAGTGTGCGTCTTTCCCGCGGAGTGTATTTTTCCGGTTTTGGTGCGGCAGCTTTTTTGGCAGAATCGGATGGAGGAACAAACACAGGCACCGTAACCAGGCTTTCAAAGCCAAACTCGTCAATATACCTGACATTGAAGCTGTCGGTGAGCCCGAATAAATTCTTATACATCACTCCAAATGCGCCATATGAACTTAGTGACTGGTATTTGCCGGCAATGGAATAACCATCGCCGGTAACGTACTGCATGAATGTGTCAATAAGCGATTTTGACGAATGGCCATTTATTTCGGTCACTATCGTGCCGCGTGTAAGAATGGAATCTTTTCTATTCAGATTGGCAGTTACTACAATTGTATCTGGCCAGATCTTAAAGGCGAGCGGAAAAACATTTACGTTGGCAGTGTCGAGGTATTTCGAGTACTTCTTTGAGTAAGTAACAGAAGTATGTCCACAGCGGATGCCAGTTACCACGCGAGTAAGCAGCGTTCTGAATTCACGTTCAGTCATTGAATCACGAATGCCTTTATAACCTTCATCGAAGAGCTGGTTCATGCTATCTTTTGGAGTAAACCAATAAAGGCTGGGATGACCTTCTTCGAGGGCGCCACGGAAAATACGGTAGTCTTCCCGCAGTTTTTCTGTGGGATATTTCTTATCGGCAATAGACACTCTTGAGGCCGAACACGACGCAAGAAGCAGAATAATCGAACAGGTGAATAGTATCGAAATTACTGGCTTCATAGATGGCACAGAAAAGGATGGCATGACGCGTTATTATCTGAAAGCATTCCAACCCTGGGCAGTGATATCATGAAGATTTCCTCCTTTTGTGATAATCTTTTTGCCTTCGGCAGGTTCAGTCATGTATCCTATAACGCTGATTTGCTCGTTTAATGTTATTTTATCGTATTCCGATTGGTCAATGGTGAACAAAAGCTCATAGTCTTCTCCCCCACTAAGTGCACAAGCCGTTGGATCAATTTCGAATTTGTATGCAGCATTGCGCATCTCATCGGCAATCGGGATTTTTTCCTCGTACAGCCGGCAGCCTAGTTCACTTTGCTTACATATGTGAAGAACTTCAGAGCTCAATCCATCACTGATATCCATCATTGAAGTGGGAAGAATCTGCTGTTCCTCTAAAAATTCAATAATGTCTTTGCGGGCTTCCGGTTTCAGCAGCTTGCTGATGACATACTTTTCACCTTCCAGGTCAGGCTGCACCTGGGGACTTTCGAGAAAAATCTTTTTTTCGCGTTCAAGGAATAATAGTCCCACATAAGCAGCACCAAGATCGCCGGAGCAGCAGAGCAGATCACCGGCTTTAGCGGTATTGCGCCGTACCACTTTGTTCGGCAACACTTCTCCTATAGCGGTAACTGATATGATAAGCCCTTTTTGGGATGAGCTTGTATCTCCGCCAACCAGGTCAACGCCGTATGTGTTGCACGCCGCATACACTCCTTCATAAAACTCTTCCAGCGCTTCCACGCTGAAGCGGTTGCTGAAACCGAGGCTCAAGGTAATCTGGGTAGGAGTTGCGTTCATTGCGTAAACGTCGCTGAGATTTACCACAACGCTTTTGTATCCGAGATGTTTAAGTGGCGTGTAAATGAGATCGAAATGCACTCCTTCAATAAGGAGGTCTGTGGTGATCACCACCTGTTTTCCAAAGTGATCAAGCACAGCAGCATCGTCGCCGATGCCGACAACCGATGAAGCGTTCTGGATTTCTACGTTTTTTGTGAGATGTTCAATCAGGCCAAATTCACCCAACGACGATATTTCGGTCCGGGACATACGCGTGTATTTTAGATTCTGTCGTTAACCCATGCTACCAGCTCATCATGAATGATACCGTTGCTGGCAATGATGCTGGGTTGATAAGGTGAATAATATTTTCCGTTGAAGTCGGTAACCTTTCCACCAGCTTCTTCCACGATCAGAAAACCGGCGGCACTATCCCATGCTTCCAGTTTATGTTCAAAGAAAGCGTCGAATCTTCCGGCCGCTACCCAACAAAGATCTATGGCAGCAGATCCCAGGCGGCGAATAGGTACACCTTTACGGATAAATCTCTCAAACACATCGAGGGGACCGTTTGGGATGTCGAGATAAGAGTAGGGAAAACCAGTTACAACGCAGGAGTCCATCACAGACTTCTTATCACTTACCCCGATAGGCTCGCCATTGAGTAGAGCTCCCTGTCCACGTTCAGCCAGAAACAGTTCATTCAACATCGGGTTGTATACTGCTCCCATAATCATTCGGCCTTCGTGTTCCAGCGCAATCGACACGCAGCATAACGGAATACCATGCGCATAGTTTACGGTTCCATCGATAGGGTCGATGATCCATTTATATGTCGATTCCATGATTAATTCTCCCGATTCTTCACTAAGGATGAAGTGATCTGGAAAAGATTCACGGATAGTATCCATAATTGCTTTTTCCGATGCGTGGTCGGCTTCAGTAACCAGGTTATTGATTCCTTCCTTATTGCTGATCTTTAAATTTTTGGAATTAAAATAGTGTTTCAACACAGCTGCTCCTGCCTCTGTAGCGTTGATAAGCGTTTCTTTAAACATTGCGCAAAGATAGCAGTAGCCCGCCAATCATCTGGCTGAGTAAGTAACCCGGTAAACGGCATTGGCATGATCGTCGGAAATAAGCATTGAACCGTCTTTCAGGAACAGCACGTCAACGGGCCGTCCCCATGCTTCATTGTTGGTGAGCCAGCCATCAATAAAGGGTTTATAGCTTTTTACAGTCTGGCCATCGAGCGTAGCAAGCATAATCCTGTAGCCGATAGGTTTTGAACGGTTCCAACTGCCATGTTCTGCAATAAACGCGTGGTTTTTGAGCGAATCCGGGAACATACTGCCTGTGTTAAACTTTATTCCAAGGGCGGCTCCATGCGGAGTTAATTTTCCGGCGGGTGCCTTGAATTCTGAACAATCGCGGCCTTTATTGAATTCGGGATCCCGTATGCCGTCAGCATGACAATATGGATAACCGAAATTTTCATCTTTTTCCGTGGCAACGTTCAATTCGTCTGCCGGAATATCATCGCCCAGCATATCCCGACCATTATCAGTAAACCACAACTCGTTTGTTTGCGGATGCCACGTGAAACCTACGGTATTCCTGATTCCGTGAGCATACACTTCTGCATTTTTTCCATCGGCATCCATTCTCATGATAGAAGAAAATCGCTTATCCTTTTCATTGTCGTCGCAGATGTTGCAGGGAGCCCCCACGGGTACATAAAGTTTATTATCGGGTCCGAATGCAATGTATTTCCATCCGTGGTGCTCTTCTTTCGGCAACTTATCATAAACCAACACGGGTTTGCCGGGATTTTCCAGCCTGGATTCGATGCTGTCTATTTTCCAGATTTTGCTTATTTCGGCAATATAGAGTGTGCCGTTGTGGAAAGCGACTCCATTCGGCGTACTCATTCCTTTGGCAATTGTATACTTTTTTTCTGCTACCCCGTCGTTATCGGCGTCTACCAATGCATACACATTTTTGGCCTTCCTGTTTCCAACGAACACAGTGCCTTTGTCGCCCAATGCCATTGATCTTGCATTGTCAACGTCGCGGGCATAGAAGCTGATGCTGAATCCGGGAGGCAGTTTCAGTTTCGACAGTTGGGGGTCATCCTTTTCCTGTAAAGCTTCGTTCTTCGGCTGGCATGCCACCAGGAAGAGGATGGCAATAGTTAAGTAGTGCTTCATCTATTGGATCAAATTTTAGTTTTGTTTTGCAATAATCGACCCAGCAGACCTTCGAACTCACTCAGCACTATCGTTGCTGAAGCAAGCGGATGATTTTCTCCTTGTCGGCAATGGCGTTCTCCAATATAACTATCTTTTCGCGCAACATTTCTATGGTTTGTTCGGCAGATGAATAAGGAACTTCCTTGTCGTGCAAGCTAAATTGGGGATTATTGTTTGAGTTGTATTTTTCATCGACCAGCATTTCTCCCCGGCCTGTTATGAGCCAGACCAGGCTTAATGTGGGATACTTCTTATTGATTTTTTCGATTATCTCAGAACCCATAGTGCCTTTTCCTTTCTTCTGTTTCTTCAGATAGCCGTTCGCTATCGAACATTCACGCTCGAAAGTGTAAGGCGATAGCCGCTGATGGTGGATGAATTGAAGCAGGCGGTCAATAAGTGTCATGGTGAAAAAACGGTAAAATATTTAGAAAACTGGCGCGTAATTTTTTCTAAAATTATCGACTTGGGTTTAAACTTGTGAAGTTAGTTGCAGGAAGTGAAGTAAAGCAGAATTACCCATCCACGAACTGTGATGACGCGGTATCAATCCAGTATTAACATCAAAAAGACTTCAAATGAATGCGATGGACCATCACGAGGCGTGGGAAATGAAGCCACGCAAACTCTCTATTGATGAGATTGAACAGCCGGAAAGGGTGATAGAGGAATTTTTTCAATTTGCCCATCTACCGCAGGTGCGTTGGTATATGTGGGAGCTAATGAAAACCCTGGTTACCGGAGGCTTTCCTGAAATCGAAGCGCGCGAACGAACAAGCCTGGTTTGCTTCTATGAACAGTTGGAAAAACTGATCGAAGGTGTACACGTTCTGAGAGAACGGATACAGCATGAATAATGCAGTTTTAATGCGTCGCCTGCCCGTTTCAGGCGGCGCAATTTTTTAAACAGGTGCAGTTCGGCCAAGATTGCCGAACTTTGAGTTTAAACATGTCCGCAATGACGTATGTAAACGTGTGGGTGAAGTACTTACCCGTAATCAAAATAATGTTGAAACGGGCTTCTGAAAGTGATCAGACATTTGAACTTAATCGCGTAGACTTCGAGCGGGCCGGAGGTGGGCGGAAAACCGGGTACAAATTCAACGTGGAATTTTCGAATGGACGTGTCGCCAATGTAATTAGCGGATCGCCAATGGCTTCCGACCTCGCAACCGTTTTGATGAGTGATCAGTCCAGCCGCGAAATACTGGAGCGGCAGAATGTAACTATCTCATTAAATACGAAGTATCAATTACTTTTCAGCACAAGAGGCAACACGCATAAAAAACGCGCGGAAACCCGCGCGGTTGACAATGGGAATGAAGAGACTGCTCCAGGCGAAAATCTCTCTTAGTTGAGTGATGGGTCAGAAAACGTGTCGCCCTGTGAGGGATCACCACTTTCGAATCCTTTCTTAAACCAATACATTCTTTGAGCCGAAGTTCCATGTGTAAATGCATCCGGAACCACCCTGCCCTGCGATTGCTGCTGAAGGCGGTCGTCGCCGATCGCATTCGCTGCATTCAAAGCTTCTTCAAAATCGCCCGGTTCAAGAATTTTTGCGCGGTTCGCATAGTGAGCCCAAACACCAGCATAGAAATCGGCCTGTAATTCCAGCTTTACGGACTCGCGGTTATATGCCTCTTCGCTCATTTGTTGTCGTGCGCGTGCCATCCGTGCAGATGTTCCTAACACGGTTTGAATATGATGTCCTACTTCGTGTGCTACAACATAGGCCATGGCAAAATCGCCCGGGGCCTGAAAACGTGATTGGAGTTCTTCGTAAAAGGAGAGGTCAATATATAGCTTCCTGTCGCCAGGGCAGTAGAATGGTCCACTCGCGGAACTGGCGGTTCCACAGGCAGACTGCACCATATTCCTGAACAGAACCAATGTAGGTTCCGGATAGTCGGAGCCCTGCTGTTGGAATATGTTGTTCCAAACATCTTCGGTTTCTGCAAGAACTACTTTTACGAACTCGGCGCGCTGATTATCAGCTTCTGATTCAGCAGGAGAAGCCTGACCAGATTGCTGACCCGGAAGTAATTCCGGCAGTTGCGACACATCTCCTCCGCCTAAAAGGAGATTGAGGATAAGTGCAATTACGCCGATGACGCCTCCGCCTATTGCGAGGCCTCCGGCCGACATTCCTCTTCTGTCCTCAACATTTGAACTCCGACGTCTGCCCTGCCATAACATATAGTAAGCTTTTGGTTATCCTTTCTGCTCGAGCAATTTGAAGAATTGATCGAGTTGCGGAAGGATGATGATTCGTGTACGTCTGTTTGCCGCTCTGCCTTCCTTGGTTTCATTTGAAACGATCGGCGCATATTCAGCTCTACCTCCGGCAGTCATCCTAACCGGATCAATACTGAAATTCGTCTGAAGAATACGGGTTACTGCTGTCGCTCTTTTCGCACTCAGGTCCCAGTTGTCAAGTACACATGCATTTTTGATTGGCACAGAGTCAGTATGACCTTCAACTAGTATTTCAAGCGTAGGATTTGCGTTGAGGACCCTTGCCACTTTTTCAAGTACCACCAATGCCGGGTCCGACACTACAGAACTTCCGCTTTTGAACAGCAACTTATCGGAAATATTTATAAATACGACACCTTTTTCAACCTGAATATTTACATCCTGGTCATTGACATCAGTAAGCGCACTTTTCAGGTTCATTACGAGAACCATATTCAAAGAATCTTTCCGAGCCATTGCTGACTGGAGGTTCTGAATGTATGCATCTTTTGCACCGAGGTTTTCAAGCGATTTTTTGACGCTTTCAGCCTGGGTTGCCGATAAAACAGACAGATCCTTCAACTGGTTGAGAACGTTTGAATTGTTCTCTTTCAAAAAGGCATTTTCCTTCTTTAGCGCATCTATTTCGGTCTGCAGGTTAGCTTTCTGCCTTGCAGAAAAATCTTCACAGTTACGAAGGTCGGATTGTACCCGCGCGTATTCCTTGGTTAGTTCTTCATAGCGTACCTGGCTCGCTTTATACTTCTTTGAACTTACACAGGACAATAAGCCAATTGAAACCAGGGTAACAAGGAGAATCTGTTTTAACATGTGTTTGTTTGTTTTTAGGCGCCGTAAAGGTACTCTATACAAACAAAAACCAAGAGTTGAAAAAGAAAAAAGGCTGCCCGGTTCGAACAGCCTCATTCCAAGCTCCCTGTTCAATTGCCACTAACAACTTACTTCATTAGTAGGTTCTCCCAAGGGTTATTGAGTTGTTGTAGTATCCATTGGGTTCGGCGAAGTTGTAGTTGTTGTATCTGTTGGAGTTGTAGTTGTAGTTGTGTCCATATCAGTTCCCGATGGTTGAGTTGTGATCGTATCGCTCATCGGAGGAGATGATGTGTCTGTACCTGTTGAGCTTTCCGGAGTGTCGCAGCCTATTGTTGCTATCGCTAAAAAGGCAATTAAAAGAATGCTTTTCATGAGTTATGCTTTTGTGTTAGAAATAAATTGCGAGATAACTGATTAAAAAAACGTTCCAACTTTTAATAGCCAACCCAGACATATTCAAAATTATCGAAGGTAAAAGTCGCTGCATCAACAGGTTAGGGAAAACGTTAACATACATTAAAAATCAGCATTTAAATTAAGCTGTGTAGCAATAGTTCTACAAAAAAGAAAAGCCCAATCATAGGGTACGAACCTAAATTGAGCTTTTTCACCTTCAAACCAACTGAAGTTTACGTCCTCACTCTTAGCCGTTTAATATTTTCGATTTGGTTATATAGGTTTTGGAGGGATGATATATAAAAAGCAGAGTGCCTTCTTTGATAGTATTAATTATTTCATCGCGTTCATCAGCAGGAATTGCAGGGCAACCGAAGCTGCGGCCGCTGAACGGATTGTTATTAAGGAATTCGTCGCCAACATAGCTGGAACCATGCATTACAATGCGGCGTGCCATTGCCTTATCATTGATCCCCGGCTCAATACCCTTCATTTTGAGGGAAAGTCCGTGCTGCCCGAAATATGTTTCACCAGTGATGTAAAAGCCAAGGCTGCTTTTGTGGGATTCCGGCCGATTTGAAAATGCCTGTGCAAATTCACCACCTGAATTGCGGCCATGAGCAACATATGTGTTTTTGAAAACCCTCATCTGGGTGAGGTCGATGATATATAAACGTTTATTACGTGAAGATTGACTAAAGTCGCACACTGTAAAATAGTCAGTGTTCATCAACTTTCCTGATTCAGCCAGGTGGAGAAAACCTTTCCAGGCTAACTTGAAAGCTCGGGGATTTAATCCCAGGTCACCAAGATTAAGGCTATCATAAAGAACATGTGCAGACATGTTCATCACTGACTTAAGATCAATAGACGGATTTTCGCCAGAAGTAGGATAAGCATTACCAATACCGGCCATCATGCGCGGAGAGATAAACAGCGCAGTGGTTAACATCAAAACGGAGACAAACTTGATCATGCTTTGCAAAGGGCTTTCTGATTCGATAAAGGAATTAAAACGATATCGGATTCCAAAATATTATGGGCGATTCATGAGAGCAAGAGTTATACCGCAATTATTTTATTGTTTGTTAAATTAGAAAATTTCAAGCGGATCAGCAAAAAACCTTAACGATTTCTAAGTGTTTGATGCTTAATCATCGTGAGGGGGGTGCAGAGTTCTTTCTCATACCGAATTCGTTCGCGTATATGCGAACCATGATCAGGAAAAGTGATATGAGAATGGGGCCGAAGACTATGCCTATAAAGCCGAACATATTCACACCGATAATCACTCCGAAAACGGTAATCAGGGGATGTACATCACCTAATTTTTTCGCCAGCCAGAAGCGAAAGATGTTGTCGACACTGCCAATAACGCCAAGTCCGAATGCCAGCACGATGAACCCCCGCACATTATCACCGCCCGCAAAGAGCAACAAAGCTAAGGGGATGTATGCCAGGGCCGCTCCGACCACGGGTAGCAATGCCGTAAATGCAGTGATAATAAACCAGAATAGCGGTTCAGGCACCCCAATTATGAGATAGCCAATCAAACCCACTATTCCCTGTAGCAGCGCAATCAGAGGTATTCCAATAGTGTTTGATAGCACCATTTTATTCAGGTCGCGGCGCAATAACAGCAGATTTTCATCTTTCAAAGGAGCCCATTCGTAAAATGCAGATTCCATTCTCCTGCCTTCTGTAAGCATAAAATAGAGTATGAAATACATCACGATAATTGCCACTACTGTACTTAAAGTTGCTCCCAGAATCTGAGGAAGAGTTTGCGCGCCCCAGTTGGCAACTTTTTCGATGTTTGTGTCTGTAAGAATGTTTAATTCATATTTCTGTTCATATTCTTCAATGAAACTCCGGATAGAGTTCAACACCTGGCTTGAATGCTGGATGGCAAATCCGATTTTCGTTGAGAGCATATTAATGAGGATATAGATCGGCAGCAGAATAATGATGAATGATAAAAACATCAACAGCATAGCCGCCCAGCTCTTTCGCCATTTGTATCGGCCTTCGAGCTTAAACATGTATTTACGCATCATCACGTACAGCGTGTATGACCCGAGGAAGGCAGGAATAAACACCCTCAGTTCGCTAAAAAGAATCCAGCCGAGTATTAAAAGAAAAAGCAGTAATAGAACCTGTCTGACTGCATTATTAGGAATCTGGGTCATAAAGTATATACAGCTAATTCGCTGAAATTATTTTTTTCTGAGCCTCACAACGAAACCTCCGCCGGGCTGCATTGTGAAGTTTAGTAAATCTTGTGCCGTTACATTTTTTTGGGTCAGTCGGTAGTCGGAAGCGTACCTGTCGGCATTTATTCCGTCTTCACATATGGTTGCCTGGTATTCTCCCGCACCAAGAAAATCGAGGGATAGTTTAAAAGACCGGGCACTGCTGTCGGTCATCGCACCCACAAACCAATCATTGCCATTTTTTCGTGCGGTAATAATGTAATCGCTCACTTTGGCGTCTACTACAAGGGTTGTGTCCCATACTGTCGGTATGCTTCCCAGCAATTCCATGAAACCTGGTTCGAGTAATCCCTGTGAAGGATTACCTGAGAAGAATTGGATCGGGCTTTCATACACCACGTACATGGCCAGCTGATTGGTGCGGGTCCCTTGCGACATGACCATACCCTCAATAGGCCTGAACGTTTTTTGTGTGCCATTTGACAGTAAACCCGGTTCATAATCCATGGGACCGGCAAGCATCCGGGTAAATGGTAGGGTAACATTATGCTCAGGAGTAACTCGGTTGCTCCAGATATTGAATTCGGAACCTAATGCACCTTCGCGCGTGATTGCATGAGGATAAGTGCGATTGAATCCGGAAGGTTGCGGAGCTCCATGGAACATGATCATAATTTTATGGCGAGCGCAGGCTTCAGCAATCCGTATGAATAATTCGTTTGCTTTCTGATCGTTTCTGTCGATGAAATCGGTCATGATAAATCCGACACCCCACTTGTTGA
>JAFAGE010000012.1 GCA_023423015.1 Bacteroidota bacterium | reverse complement strand
ATTATGCTGAACCCTGACGTGAAACACCGGCTGCGGATTTTTTTAGATGAGGGGTCTAAAGAATATGAAACTGACTTCAGGAAGATAATACAAACACCTGCGATAGACAGCATCTCATACTTTTACCACAACGAAACCGTAGACTTTTTCGCGCACTCACAGAACTCGGCGGATCATTCAATTTTTTATAAGTGGGATTATGCAGAAACATGGGAATTCAGATCTCCATTCCGTGCGAAGCTGCAATACAAAATAACCGGGGAGGGTAATAATGCAAAATATGAAATCGAATGGTACGATCCGGTGAACCGTTCGTATAATGATAGCATCTACGTCTGCTGGAAAGACAACCAATCCACGGGAATCATACTTGGATCCGCTGCATTACAAATTGACGAGGCAATTCGTCTGCCGGTGCGTACACTGCCCAGGAATGCGTGGCAACTAAGTTTTTTATACAGCATACTCGTCACGCAATTCGGGTTGCAAGCCGATGCCTATGAATTTTACCGAAGGATGAAGAAAAATTCAGAGACTCTTGGAACCATTTTCGATGCTCAACCTTCTGAATTGGTCGGCAATATCCGGGCGGTAACCAATCCATCCGAAAAGGTGATCGGCTTCGTGGAATTCTGCACGGTAAGTGAAAAAAGAATATTTGTGTGGGGCCGTGACCTTCCGGGAACGCCCTACGATCCTGATTGTGAATATTGGGAAGAACTTGATCCATTGTTTCCGGAATACCCGTACGAAAACGATCCAGAGGTTATTATCCAGGTGTACAAACACCGCGGACTGATACCGACAGTTCCTGAATATACCGACCCGCTAACAAGAGAAGTACTCACGTTCTATGCCGAGCGTCCTCGCTGTGTGGATTGCACTATGCATGGCAGTAATATTAAACCGGAATTCTGGCCATGATGAATAAATACTCTGTCAAAACACTGGCATCCGCCTGTTTACTGTTTTTATTTTTTTCGCCACTTATTTCACAAAGTGTTTACCAGGAAAAAATATTTATTCATACAGACAGAGCCCTGTACCACGCAGGCGAGCTGATGTGGATGAAAGTGTATGTTGCCGAAGCGACTTCATCGGAACCCGGCAGACTCAGCAGCGTGGTGTATATACAATTGCTGGATTCTTCGGGTGCTTCAGTAAGCGAATCTGTTATTAATATCAAAAACGGCCGTGGTAGAGGCGCACTGGAAATCCCTGGAAATCTACATTCTTCCATCTATACCGTAGTTGCATTCACACGCTGGATGAGAAACTTTGGACCAGAGAATTTGTATTCAAAACCCATATCGGTTATAAACGGATACGGAGCGGCAACAATACTTTCCGATAATAATGTTTCTTCGGGGCCTGATGCTTCAGAGTTGCAGATATCCATTTCTGCCGACGAGGGTGCTTACGATAACCGGCGTCCCGTGAATCTTAGCATCGCTACAGTTGATAAATCAGGTAAACCGGTATCTGCCAACCTTTCCGTGTCTGTTTATCTGGTTGATACTGCCACGATGCCTTTGCAGCAGAATATTGTTCATGCGTTCAGGAACAAACCGGAGCCCTCCTCATTCAGCAGGAGCTTTGCTGCAGATTTCAGGGGACAATGGATAACAGGAACCTTGATAGATAGTAACAATGCTCCAGCAAAAAACGTAGCAATATACCTGGTAATACCTGGCTATGCGTCCGGTTTTCACAACACACAGACAGATGATGCCGGAAGGTTTTCTTTGCAAATGAATGATGGAGTCATCTCCGATTCTGTTTTAATCCTCACGAATCCGCTGATCGATTCTGGTTATGTGATTCAAGTAGACAATCCATTTATCAATGTTCACCCTGAAAACTTTCACAACAGACTTCATGATAAAACCAATCCTCGCTTATCAGAGCTTGCCCGAAACGTTGCGGAAATCCGGCAAGCATTTAATGTGCCTTCATATCTGAAAGTGCATTCAATCTGCGATACCATGCCATTCTATGGTCACCATGATCTCAGTTATAACCTTGACGATTATACCCGCTTTGGAAAAATGGAAGAGGTGTTTAGGGAATTTGTGAGGTTTGTAACGGTGCATCGCCGGGGAGGCCGATTTCACCTGAATGTATTTAATGATGCATATCAAAGCATGTTCGACTCAGACCCGCTGGTGCTTATTGACGGATACCCTGTATTCGACATCAATAGGTTATTTGAATTCGATCCGTTAAAACTGCAGCACGTGCAGGTGGTTACGAGGCGGTTTTTTCGTGGCACTGGTGTTTTCAATGGAATTATAAACCTGGTTACATACACCCGTAATCTGAATAGTTTTGAAACCGACAGGAATGCAATCTCGCTGAAAAAAGAAATTGCACAACCAGAAAAAAAGTTTGTTTCTCCCAGGTACGACAGTGACGCTGAACGTAAGAACCGCATGCCTGACTTTCGAACCCTGATGCATTGGGAACCTGATGTAATCACCGATAGTACAGGCAAATCTTCTTTGAATTTTTTCACATCCGATCTTACCGGCGTATACATTATCGAAGTCAACGGTCAAACCAACGATGGTAAATGCGGTAGCGCCAGAAAATTATTTACCGTACAACGCCGTCGCTAGTTATTACCGCAGGCTGCGATAATGCCGTGCTTTCTTCTACAGCTTCCAGCCATCCGATCTGGTCACCGCTTCGCACCAGTTGAAATGCACCAAATTCACCCACTATTTCATATTTTTTATTCGGTGCGATGGTGGAAACCGCGGGTGCCGTTGTAAGTGGACGGTCGAGCAATCTCAGCGGTTCATCTGCTGTTTTTGTGTCAAGTATCTTAGAAGAGATGTTTTTCTGAGTAACATATCCCTCACGAAAATCGGGCAACGACACCCGGAGATAACCTGCTGCAGCACCTGCAACGTAGATCACCGTTCCGCGTTTTAGTTCTATGTCTGCCGCATCAGGTTCAGAGGGCGACAATGCAAGCCGGATGTTCGCAGCGGTACGAATCCACTTGCCAATTTGGTCCGTGGCTGCTGTGATCTCTGCCGGCAACTTTCGCCTGGGATCAACAAAAGGCAGGGGGTCGATTGCGCCTCCCCAGCCGTATATTCCAAAATGAAGATGAGGCACTGTTCCTTTTGCATTTCCCGTTGTACCAATTAGTCCTAGTGTTTGGCCTGCCTTAACGCTTTGGCCGGTGGCCACAGTTTGACTGTCGAGGTGCGCATAGTATAAGCTGTAATTTTTTCCTTTCGGCCGCATAAACACTACTTTTCCTCCCAGCCGGTTTTCCATTACGCGGCTCACCATTCCATCTGCGCTCGCAACCGCAGGAGTGCGAAATTTTGCGCTTATATCAACTCCCTGGTGGCTGCGTCTTCCTCCGTCGCGGGGATCGCTCCAGAAACTGATGAGTTTGGGATTCCCTGAATCACTGACCGGAAATGCCAGTGAAGGACCGGTACTAATGGTAACAGTGAATTCTACTGACTCAAGCAGCGGCGGTTGCACGCGCACGAGATAATTGCCGTCTTCTTCCACATCATGTACTATTCTTCTTGTCGAATCAATTGATGCTATGAGTTCTGCTTTTCCTGGCGTACCCGCGGGGCGCCATAGTTCTCCAAAAAAGGGTTTAATCGTGTCGGGCTTAATTTCAATAAAAAGTGATATGCGATCACCGCGGCGTGCGGTAAAAACATACGATGCCGCAGAAGGTTTATCTGGCGCAAAATATCCTGCTTCTTTATAGGGAAGAGTGATGCTCAATGGTTGGAGTAGCCCTCTTTGTGCAGCATCGAACCACAGGGATCCCATATATGTTCTATCTAATCCCGCCTCCCGGATCTGGTCGGCGTATTTTTCATGATCCGTGCGCTTGTCGGCAAAAATGCTCTTTTTGGAAGGTCCGCACGAAATCAACAGTATCATTGATGCCAGCCATAAAGCTTCTCGTCTGAACATGCCTTTTCCGCATGAGGCTGCAAATGGCAAGCCATCTCATTAGCCAACCTGCTGCCTCAGGCGATAGTCGCCGCGAACTTTTGCAAAACTTTCGGGATAATTCTTGTTGAGGAACGCTATCATGTTCTCGCGGATATAACAACGCAGGTCGAACAGGATACCTGAATTGTCGGCGCTCATAAGTAGGCGCAGCAACATCCACTGTTCTCTCGCGTCTGTAACGTGAATAACCTGGACCTTGCGATTCCATAACGGCGACGCATCAAGTAAGCGCTTGAATTCTTCGCGAACTGCTTCCATGGGAACGCCGTAGTCAACGAATAACTCTACCGTTCCCATCAACTCTGCTGACGTTCGCGTCCAGTTCTGGAAGGGTTTCTCGATAAAATAATTGATAGGCAAAATAAGCCTGCGCTGATCCCAGATCTTTACCACTACGTAGGTTAGTGTAATCTCTTCTACACGGCCCCATTCGCCCTCTACAATCACGGCGTCGTCTATCCGGATGGGTTGTGTAAATGCGATCTGGAATCCTGCAAGAAGATTTGACAACGATCGTTGTGCAGCGAAACCGATGATGATACCGCCTAATCCGACACCTGCAAGTAAACCTGAACCTATCTTCCTCAGGTTTTCGAAACTTAGCAATATTGCGCAGATCGTTACCACAACAATTATTGCCACCAGCAGCTTGCGGATAAACTGCAGCTGTGTGATCATTTTTCGTTCTCTGAAATTATCCTTCTTCGAAACATCGAACTGGTGCATGACATAGTCCTGGCCTACGCGCACAAGGCCGATCAGTATTCCTGCGAATGCAATGGTAAGTAGTACATCTATTATCTTGTCTACGATGTAAAAATTCTTGCTCGACCAGGTAATTAACGGAATATAGAAGTTGATCAACAACAGGACGACAAACACAAGGATGCGTTTGCCAAGTCTGCGAACAAGGATGTCAAAAATCGAAAACTTCGAAGTGTCTGGTGTGAGCGCCATAAGATATCGTTTTTTCGGGTTAGGCCCGTTTGCTCGCATTCCGCGAACGTAACCGGCTTAACGTTTCCAATGTTATGCCAAGGTATGATGCTATGTGCTTGAGTGGTATCCGGTTGATGAGTTCGGGCCTGGTGTCCAGGAAATGTTTATAACGTGCATGAGCATTCGGAATGCGGCAGATATATACCCGTTCTTCAGAGGCAGCGTAGTATTCCTGCAGGATCTTGCGGCCAAGGAGATTCATCTCGGGAAACTTTTCATAAAATCCTTCCATCACGTCAAAAGGAATTACCACCAGCTCGCAATTTTCTACTGCCTGTATGTTTTCTTCCGAAGGGCGATTACCTGTCATGCTTCGGATCGAAGTGGTGATCTCATTCTCCGGATTGATCCAGATGGTTATTTCTTTCTGGCCGAACTTTAAAAAAGATCGCAATACTCCTTTATGGATGTAATAGTAGTCGGTGCAAATTTCGCCCTGCTTCAGCAAAAATTTTCCCTTCGCAAGCTTTCGTGCATAACTGTTCTGCTTGATGTATTCCACCATGTCCCGGCTGAGTGGATACCTGGCATTGATATATTGAATCAATGGCATACTCGGATGCGTACTGCTCTCGAAAAACATGTTTTTTTGCCCGCGTTGTACATCCATAGGTATAATCAACGAAATTTGTTTCAATTTATAGAATACTTGTTAACCACGGAAAATACTGCCTTACTTCCTTGTACTACCTTATTCATAGCTTCCAACGAAGAACTACATGACGCGTAAAGAGCATGTTCTTGTAATTGGTGCAGGTGCTGCCGGACTTATAGCTGCAACAAAGATTGCGGGGCATTATGGCGTAACCATAATCGAAGCGAGAGACAGGCCGGGTGGCCGTATTCACACAATCGGTAATGCAGCAGGGGAGGGCGCTCTCGAATCCGGAGCTGAATTTGTTCATGGCGATCTGCCACTAACGAACACCCTTATACGAGAAGCGGGACTTACCAAAATCAAGGTGGAAGGAGCGATGTACCGGAAGGAGAATGGCAGATGGAAGAAGCAGGATGAAATGATTGAAGGGTGGGATGAAATGCTGGCATTAATGAAGAACCTCCCGGTACACGTGACGATGCAGGAGTTTATGGATAAACATTATCCACCAGATAAACATCCCGAACTGCGCAAGCAAATGACGGCTTATGTACAGGGCTTTGACCTTGCATCAGTCGGGGAAGTCAGTGCCCGCAGTCTATACGACGAATGGTCGGCCGAAGAAGAACAATACCGGGTGAAGGAAGGTTACTCCTCTATTATTAATTACCTCGTTCAGCAACTAACCCAGAAAGGAGGCGACTTCCACTTTTCTGAACGCGCCACAGGTATTCACTGGTCGGCAAATAAAGTGACGGTGTCAACGGAGTCGGGCCGCGAGTTCAATGGCACGCGTCTGCTTGGCGCCGTGCCTGTCAGCATACTTGGCAACCCGGCATTACTGCCTTTTTATCCTGCCATACCGCTTTATACGCAGTCGGCATCAGCCATCGGTTTTGGACCAGTGGTGAAGATTTTATTCGAGTTTTCGGAACCTTTCTGGAAAAAAGATACCGGTTTCATCTTTGCCGACGAGGCCATACCAACCTGGTGGACCCAGAATCCCATAAAAAACGGGTTGTTGACGGGATGGGCAGGTGGACCGGATGCCCAACGCATTTTTAATTTCAGGGACGACGAGATTAAAGATGTGGGTTTGAAGTGTTTGGCGAACATTTATGATATCTCTTCAGAAAATCTGCGCACTAATCTGCTACGTTCCAACGTTTTCAACTGGATCCGCGACAAAAACTGCCTGGGCGCTTACAGTTATGCCCGGCCTGCTTCAAAGGAAGCCCGTAAAACCCTTAGCCAACCGGTAGACAATACCCTCTTTTTTGCTGGTGAAGGAATATTCGATGGCGCTTACCCCGGCACGGTCGAGGCCGCATTCCACACGGGAATGAGAGCAGCATCCGATATACTGGCAAGTTTCCGTTAGTCAGCAGCTTTTTCCCGGATTGAAAATCCCTTTCCGGATTTTGGAAGTACAAGTGAGCGAACCAGGTTGTATAAGCCTGTAAATCAATTGATTTTGTGAAGGCATAGTTTGTGCCAATAACGGAACGTACCCATGAGAAGCAATCTGACATACCTGATGAAACCTGTTGCCCTGTTGATGACAGTATTGGCGAGCTTTGCCGGACAGGGACAATCTGTATCGCAGATAATAACCGATTACAACGGATGGTGGAAAACATCGCAATCGTCGCAAAACCCCGTGCACCCCGATAACCACCACAATCTTCTTGCATTTACTTTCAGCGGAACAACATATTCAACCGGAGTCAATGATGCGTCGCTTACTGCACACGGCGAAACTTTCACACCGGGTGTATACCAGGCGCTCCCGCTTCATAATGTTGCCGGCACGCCAAGCGGCAACACGAAAATTGGACTTGGCGCTATGGCCGATGGTGTTTACAACGGAGCCGGAGCAGCACCTTCACGAACCCTCGGTCCATATTTGAACGACGGGACAAACGGCCTCGACCTCGGTACCTGTGTGGCAAACCTTCCTGCAGGAACTATGTTTATGTCCGTAAGTAACATTCGCCCGGAAATGATCGGTGATGGAATTCCTGATATAGTCGTAACCCAGATTGCTGATCCTTCTACTCAATACGATGCTTATGAGTTCACCGATATTAACGGAGTGCGCGTAGGTAACTCCCTGAATATTGTACTCACAAATATTTCACCGATAGGAACCTGGGTTGCCGACTTCTACGAAGCTACCGGTTCAACAATATTGCAACCTGGCTTTACGCAGACAACCAGGAACATACGTTTATGGGCTGCTGATTTCAGTGTGTTCGGTTTAGACGCTTCAAATATCTCGGACATAGCCTACTTTAAAATCAACCTGAACGGAAACAGCGACATCGCATTTGTTGCATATAATGCTACCACCATAACCGTACAACAAGTGCTTGATGTACAGGCTTTACCACAGCGTTTGCGCAGACCGGAAAGCGAAATAGTTACTAACGCTATAAAGCTGGCGCCGAATCCGGCAACAAATTTGGTAAGGGTGGGGCACCCGAAGGCAGAAGCTGGCGATAACATCATCATCTTTAATGCTGCAGGTGTACCGGTTAAGCAGGTTGCCCTGCCGGTTCACTCGACTCAGACTGAGGTCAAAGTATCTGATCTGCCCTCTGGTTCATACCAGGTGGTGCTTACAGGGAAGTCGAAAAAGATGGTGAAGCAGCTCGTAGTTCAACATTAGGCAACTGTCAGGATGGCAGTAGAAGAAGGGACGGAAACTGAGGATGTATGTAGAAACTTTTGCTTCAGGGAAAAGGGGCGAAAGAGGGGAGATTATTTTAATGTGAAGTGCAATATTAAGAAGACTAAACAGTTATACATTGCTTAAGAAGTGAAAGCCGGGCTGGTGTGAGATTTGTAGATTAGTGTTCCAACCAGGAACAAAGGGCGAGTAGAAGTATCGATTATTGGTAGTGTAAATTTTGATTTGCCGCTATTTAGACATACTTTCGCAATGCCTTTATATACAATATCCTCCAAAGACTCTAAGTTGGTTTCTGGCCTGAATTCATTATCGAAAAGCCTTGATAACATGCTTGTTCATTATAACGATAAAAATTTATCACAGAAGCATCTATGAAAACAGGTTTACTTACTGCCCGGAAATCACCATTGGCTCTCGTCCTTTTAGGCCTCGTCTTCATCTTTGCCAGTTGTGCCGACACAAAAAAGGTAACATATTTTAATAATCTGGGTGAAGGAGTAATTCCTTCTTCAGTTGTTAACCTCGAACCGATAATTCAGAAAAGCGATATCCTCAGCATCACAGTCACAAGTCCGAACCCTGAAGCTACCGTAATGTTTAATGCCCCTAACATGGCAATGACCAACACCACATCTGCCACACTGGGAAATATTGCTCCATCATCAGGCTATCTCGTTAGCCAGGATGGGTACATAGATTTTCCAGGACTTGGTAAGGTTTTGGCAGCGGGGTTATCTAAACAACGCCTTAAAGAAGAAATAACAGCAGCATTAGTCAACAACAAATTGCTTGTTGATCCTATTGTTACTGTACGATATCTTAATTACAGGGTAACAGTTTTGGGAGAAGTTGCACGGCCTACTGTTGTAACCGTGCCGAATGAAAAAATCTCAATACTGGAAGCAATCGGTCTTGCGGGCGACCTGACCATTTATGCAAGACGCGACAACGTTCTTCTTATCAGGGAAGAAAAGGGAACTAAAGTAGTGAAGCGCATCAACCTCAACACGAGCGAGATTTTCTCTTCACCATACTACTACCTTAAATCCAATGATGTGGTTTACGTTGAACCGAACAACACCAAAGTGGCACAGTCAAGCCGCACTCAGCAGCTCCTGCCAACCATTTTGAGTGGTTTATCGTTTATTGCTATCATATTAACCCGTGTTATAAATTAAGAATATGAGTATAAAGGTGACCAAGAAGAACGGTATTCAACAGGATGGCAATATTGTCAACCAGTTGCTGTTCCGTTATCTTCCTTACTGGCCGCTGTTTGTGGTAATGACTTTGCTGGGCGTAGCACTCGCCTATGTTTACATCCGTTACAAAGTACCTATTTACGAAGCGAGCGCATCTATCCTCATAAAGGATGAACGTAAAGGTGCGCAGGATTCAAAAGCTCTCGAAGCGCTTAACCTCTTTAGCACAAACAAACTTGTTGAGAACGAGATCGAGATGATCCGTTCGCGTGCACTCCTGAAAAATGTTGCAAGAAATCTTCGCCTCTATGCCCCCGTTTTTGAAGAGGGCCAGGTGAATGTTGTTCCTGCATATGTAAAAACGCCTGTTGAACTTGAAGTAATGAACCCGGATTCGTTGATTGAAGCCGAAAAGATTTATTTCAGTTACGACAAGGATAAGAAAGTAGTTAACGTAGAAGGAAAAGACTATCCCATCAACCAATGGGAGACATCTCCATGGGGAACTATCCGGTTTGTCCCAAATCCGAATTATCAGTCGCACCACGTGCAGAAACCAATGTTCTTCACGCTGGTTCAACCTAAAAAGGTAATCGATTACCTCGACAAGCAACTTTCGGTTACACCATCGAGTAAGCAATCTACTGTTATTAACATCAAGGTAAAAGATCCTGAACCAGTACGTGGTAAGCTCGTATTGAATGAACTTATCCGCCAGTACGACCGGGAATCTGTGACCGATAAGAACTCTCTTGCTCTCAACACACTTCGTTTTGTTGAACAGGAACTTGCAGAAAAGAAACGCGAACTCGATTCGCTCAATAGGAATATCGAACAGTTCAGAACCAGCAACAACGTAATTGACATCGGTTCGCAGGGGCAACAATACCTGCAAAGCACTGGTGCAAGCGATGTGAAGGTGTCTGAAATAGATGTTCAGCTTTCCGTGCTTCGCGAAGTGGAATCATACGTGAGAGGAAAGGGTGCCAATGCTGGTATTGTCCCCTCTACATTAGGTATCAACGACCCGATGCTGGGCCAGCTGGTAACAAGATTGTACACGCTGGAAGCTGACTATAAAAAACTGCTTACCACCACAGGTGAAAATCACCAGACTGCCAAGTAGATGCGCGAGCAGATTGAAAACCTCAGGCCGAGCATAATGGAGAACATCGCAAGCTTGAAGAGAAACCTTCAGGCCAGCCGGGCTGACCTTTCATCGAGCTCCGGACGTTATTCATCTATGCTGCGTGCAATGCCTGAGAAAGAACGCCACCTTCTTGAAATCAGCCGCGACCGCGCCACTAAAGAAGCATATTACCAGGGTCTTCTGCAAAAGAAAGCAGAAACTGAACTTAGCCTCAACGCTACCGTGTCAGACAGCCGCATCGTTGACGAGGCTGAAGCAACCACAGAACCGGTAAGTCCTAATAAACTTCTGGTTTACCTGGCTTCAATTTTTGGTGGATTGGGAATAACCATTCTTGTCATTACACTGAAAGAAGGATTTAACCGCACGATATTATTCCGCAGCGAAATCGAAAACTTCACCAGCGTTCCCGTAATCGGCGAAGTGATTCACGATGCGAGCGGACAGCCAATTGTAATTTCGCACGACAGAAAGAATTTCATAGCTGAACAGTTCAGGCAGATTCGTACATCATTGAGTTACCTGGGCATCAGCTCCAAGAAGAAGAAAATACTGATCACATCGAGCATACCGGGCGAAGGAAAAAGCTTCGTATCGGCTAACCTGGCGATCAGCCTTGCACTTACCGATAAGAAAGTAGTGCTGCTCGAAGTGGATCTCAGAAAACCTAAGCTGAGTGAAATATTTGGCATTGATCCAACCGTTGTTGGTATCAGCAATTTCCTGATCGGGGAGAAGGAAGCAGATGAAATCATCAAGAGAACAGAAGTGAATCCTAACCTGTTCATCGTGTCTTCCGGTCCGATTCCTCCCAACCCTTCAGAGTTAATTCTGAACGGAAGAATCCAGGAATTGCTTGCCTATCTTGATAATGCCTTTGATTACATCGTTATAGATACAGCGCCTGTGAGTCCGGTTACTGATGCATACCTGTTATCGACTTATTGCGACGCAACATTGTACATAGTTCGTCACGGTTATACGCCGAGGATCTATCTGCAGTTGCTCGACGAAAATAACAGGGTGAGAGGTTTGAAAAACCTGGCGTTGATATTCAATGGTGTTAAAGCTCGGGGTATAGGTAAAGGCGGTTACGGCAATGGTTATGGGTATGGATATGGAGTTGGGTACGGTGATGAGTATACTTCCGGAAAACCGAAGAAGAGTAAATCCCTCTTCGGTAAAGCTTATCGCTAAAACGGGCTTGCCCGTCGGCATCACGGAAGAAAGTTGATCGTCACGCACCCTGATGTGAGTGAGCAGGCGTAGCCTTTTGTAAAATTGATTATTGAAGAAGAAAGTTTAATCGTTATCTGCTATGAACAATGAGAAAGCTACATGGTATGCGTTGTACACGAAACCACGGTGGGAAAAGAAAGTTGCCGACCTTCTTACAAAAAAGAAGATCGTAAACTACTGCCCCCTTAACCGCGTGCAGAAGCAATGGAGCGACAGAAAGAAAATTGTTCTGGAACCCCTCTTTAAGAGTTATGTATTCGTGTGTATCCCTGAGAACAGGCAGCTCGAGATCAGGCAGACCGACGGAGTAATCAACTTCGTTTACTGGCTCGGTAAACCCGCCGTGATCCGTGAAAACGAAATTGACGTTATCAAGCGATTCCTGCACGATTACGAAAATGTTCAACTCGAAAAAGCAGAAGTTAACCTCAACGATACAGTTCGCGTTACACACGGGCCGCTCCTGTTTATGGAAGGCAATGTTGTGGAAGTAAAACATAAAACAGTTAAAGTCCTTCTTCCGTCTCTCGGTTTCACGCTGGTAGCTGAAGTAGATAAGACACACATCGAGAAAGTGAAGCTCGTACGTCAGTTCGATTTGACACCAAACGAAAACTTCAAACTGTCGAATTAACCTGCTACGCAGGCCGCATGAAAACTTTTTGTTTGATCAGTACTAAAACCATCGATGTTGTCTGTTGATGCAGGCGTTCGCACGCCCGGAAAGAAGGGTGTCATCAAGAACGTCTTCTCCCTTGGCGTGGTTCAGCTCGCCAACTACGTTTTTCCTTTTATCACTCTTCCGATCATTTCCAGGATCGTTGGTCCCGACAAATTCGGGGTGATCAATTTCGCGGCAGCGTTCATGACCTATTTCACGCTGTTCATCAATTTCGGATTCGACTTGTCGGCTACCCGCGCAATCACGGCAGCAAAAAATTCGGTCGAAGTCCGCAACAAGGTTTTTAA
>JAFAGE010000086.1 GCA_023423015.1 Bacteroidota bacterium | reverse complement strand
TCTCTATACTCAGAAATAAAGGCATCGGACTTAAAGGTTCCCTACGCCCGCTGCTTGAGTTGGAGAGTGGAAGTAACGATCCGATGGCCTACTTCCTGACCATCACATTCACCGCGATGCTGCAAACCGGCGACCTGTCAGTCAGCGATTTTCTGTTTGCTGTCGTGCAACAGTTTGCCATCGGGGGAGCTATGGGGTATGCAATGGGTAAAATAAGTCTGCAGGTGATCAATAGAATCAAGCTCGACTACGATGGCTTGTATGCAGTGCTAATGCTGGCCCTTGCATTTCTCACATATTCATTAACTCATCTTATAGGGGGCAATGGCTTCCTGGCCATCTATATATGTGCTGTTGTGTTGGGTAACGGCCATTTCATTCACAAAAGAAGTATGATCCGTTTTTACGAGGGTCAGGCCTGGTTGATGCAGATCATCATGTTTCTCACGCTTGGCCTGCTGGTGTATCCCTCGCAGGTGGCACAGGTGTGGATACCGGGCTTGTCTATCTCGCTGTTCCTGATTCTTATTGCACGGCCGGTTGGGGTATTCCTGAGTTTCATTTTTTTCAGAACGAATATTCGCAATAAACTTTTTATATCGTGGGTGGGGCTGCGTGGCGCAGTACCCATTGTTTTTGCTACATATCCTATGATCGCCGGTTTGCCACAAGCAGGTATGATCTTTAATCTCGCCTTCTTCATTTCAGTAAGCTCCGTAATTGTTCAGGGTACTACGCTGCCACTCGCTGCGAAAATTTTGCACGTTGCCCTACCCGGTAAAGTGCGAAGAAGAGAAATGGGTATCGAACAGCTCGAGCACCTGAAAGAAGCAATGCAAAACCTGGTGGTTAATGAAACTTCGCCGGCAGTGGGAAAGAAAATCGTTCAATTGGGTATTCCCTACTCTGTTCAAATTTTAGCCATCCGCAGGGGAAAATCATACATTCAGCCCGATGGCTCTACACGTATAGCTGCGGGAGATGAATTACACCTGCTCGCAGACGACCTGGATTGTTTGAATGTAGTGAAACAGCAGTGGCAATGGCATTAGGAACGGTGAGAAGTGAGAGGTGAGAGGTGAAAGGTGAGCGGTGAGCGGTGAGAGACGGCAGACGGCAGATGGCAGAAGGCAATCAATCTCAACATTGGAACTTCTTACCTTTCACCTTTCACCTTTCACCTCTCACCTCTTACCGCTCACGTTTGCCGTCTGCCATCCTTCAAAGTCCCGAAGCAAGTGTAGAAGTTCCTCTTTCTTTTATCAACTGATCGCGAACTTTTAGTTCACGGAATTTTTGCAAAGGATTTAGTGCACCTCCGGCGCGGCGGCGCGCTTCTGCAACAAGTAAACGTACATCAGTGCGATAGGCGTGCTGTAATATTTCCTGCGCACGCGTTACATCGTTTTCGTTGCGGGCTTCTTCAAGAGCGGGTGTGTCTACAAGCAATGCCTGTGCATATGCAATTTTGATTGCTTCTACCGATTGTAATAAATCCTCCAGTGGATCTTTCACGTTGTGCGACGCATCGATCATCCAGCTAAGATCACGGGCATGATTCATCGACCGCGCATTCATTCCTTCCACCAGTTCATTAAATATCAGGAACAGCTGATACGGACGAATGCTACCCGCCGTGAGGTCGTCGTCGCCATATTTTGAATCGTTGAAATGAAAACCTCCCAGCTTTCCTTCCATCAATAACAACGATACGATCTGTTCAATGTTGGCATTGGGAAGATGGTGGCCAAGATCAACAAGACTATACGCTTTTTCGCCGAGCTTGTTTGCATACAATAGTGATTGTCCCCAATCGCCAACACTCATCGAATAAAAGTTTGGCTCGTATGCTTTGTATTCAACAAACATTTTCCAATTATCCGGCAACGCTGCATAGACTTCCTGCAAAGACGCGAGTGTATTCTGAAATGCTTTTCTGAAATTCAGCTGACCGGGAAAGCATGAGCCGTCAGACAGCCAGACTGTGATGGAATCCGAACCGAGCTCAACGCCGTGTTTAATTACCTGGATGTTGTGATCGATCGCTTGCTTGCGCACGTTTTTATCTACGTGCTGCATCGATCCGAACTTATAACTTAATGCCTGCCCGGGTTGATCCTGGAATGTGTTGGAGTTAACCGCAACAAATTTTATCCCGAGCTGCTCTGCGAATTTGCGCGTTGCAGAAGCGTCCTCGGGTATGTCCCATGGAATATGTAAGGAAATGGCATCACTTGAACGGTTCAATGAATGCAGCAATGCAACGTCTTCGATCTTTTCATGCAGTGTTCCTGGTTCGCCGCCTCGGGTTGGAAAACGACCAAATCGGGTGCCACCGGTACCCAATGCCCACGAAGGAATAGCAACCTGGAAGTCCATGAGTTTCTGAATAATTTCTTCTACACCGTTTATCGATGATGCTATGTATTCAAAACCTTTTTCGTGACTCTGCAGTTCGCTGTCAGTATGTTGCTGTACAAGCTTCTTTTCGATGACCATGAATATCTTTTTTCAAAAGTATTACAATGAATTTCCAATACCTACCAGCACTACCGACATGAGTATCGTTAACAATCCTGTTAAAAAAATGGTGAGGATATTTCGTGGAACACCCTTCCATTCTTTCAGGAACAATCCCCACATGTTCGACACCAGTATGATGAAGGCCATGTGCAGTATCCACGACGATGCACCGTTGCCCAGTTTACTTTCGCCCATTCCATAAAAAAAGAATTGCAGGTACCAGGTTGTTCCCGCAAGAGCAGCAAATAAATAATTTGACGCGAGCGGTGTTTTGTTATCGAGGTAGTTGGTGTAGGAACGGTTCCGGAGATTCAACAACAAACACCAGATGAAGTTGGTGGTGAGCCCGCCCCACAACAATACAATGTAGGTGACATTATTCTGGAACAAGGGATTATAGCCTCGTTCAACTGCCATGTCGGCGATCGGATCTCCTGCTTCTATTCCGTAATTAAAACAAGCACTAAGCACGCCGGAAACAATGCAATAGGTTAACCCTTTGCGCAGGTTAAATTCTTTCACCTGTTGTTCCCGTTGCCGCGATTCTTTTTCTTTTCTCCGGCCTGCATAGCCACACAACGCAATCCCGATAAGGCAAACCAGTACACCGAGCAGCACGAGCTGGCCACCGGGTGAATTCAACATATCGGTAAATGTTTCCTTGCCTTCCTGCGGAACGTAGTTATAATACACTGATGGAATGATGGACCCGAGTGCGGCGGTCAACCCCAATAATATTGAATTACCGAGCGACATCCCGAGGTAGCGAATGCCCAACCCGTAAGTTAATCCACCAATGCCCCACAACACTCCCCAGAAATAGGTCCACCACAATGTGGATGTATTGGTGCTTTTGATGATGTCCCAGAAACCGGGCACCGTCAGCATTGCGGCAATGGGAGGCACGATGAGCCACGAGAACAAACCTCCGATGATCCAGTAACTTTCCCATGCCCACTGCTTTACGCGCTTGAAGGGTACATAAAAACTGCCTGAGGCAAAACCGCCAATGAAATGGAAAAAGACTCCTAGTATAGCCTGCATTCGTTAATGTTGGATGATTAAAGTGCTATTTGATTATTTCCTGCCTTGAGAGTATGTGTTTTGCCTTTCCACACAAAAGTTCCTGTGGTGCCGGCCGGCAGATTTATGACTGCATTTCCTTTGTTTCGGGTGTTGCTGAGTTGTACAACGATTTTTCCTTTGGGATGCGGTATTTCACCTTTGATGTTTTCCAGTTCTCCCGGTCGTGGCTCCACGCGTATCCTGGAAAAATAAGGAGCCTCGCTGTCGATGCCGAGTACTGTTCTGAAAAATTCAATGTTTGGGCTCGATCCCCAGGCATGACAATCGGAGCGTGCGGTGTTTATCTCCGACATTTCGGCCCAGGTGGTGAGGCCCATTTCGATATTCTCTTTCCACTTGTTTAGCCATTCTAAGTATTGGTCGCCAAGACCTGCTTTTATAAGTGCACGGTGCAGGTAATATTTGAAATAAATGGAAGCTGGTGCAAGAGCGGTATCTGAAAGAAGTTTGGAGCTGATGCTGCGCATTTCAGTTCCTTTCGTGATTCCGGTAAGTATCGCAAGCAGGTTTGCATGTTGCGAAAACAGATCCTTGCCGGTACGGTCGGCAAACAAACCGGTTTTTGCATCGAAGTATTTCTTCCTGATTGTACTACCCAGCTTTGCAGCTTCAGCCTGGTAAATAGAAGCATAGGATGCTTTGCCGATTTTTCGCTCGAGGTCGGCTGCGGCCTGGTAGGCGAGTAGCAGTTGCAGATCTACCGGTGCTGAATAACCGTCGTCGCCGGCAGGTGCAATTCCTTCGTGCCAGCCTTCAGATTCTACCCAGTCGGTGAATACCCACCAGGGTACACCTTTCAATGAGCCATCGTTTTGCTGGTAACGTTTGAAATATTGAAGCACCTGCCTTGCACCATTCAACTTCGACTTTAGAAAATTGCTATCTGCGCCATACATCATGTAGTCGTGCAACATGCCGATGTACCATAGTGAGAAAGTTGGAATGTATTGCGGATGTTCCGAAGGATGACGGCTCTCAGTTAAGCCATCAGCATGGCGCGAATTGTCCATTTGGTTGATGGCGTTTTTCAACAGCCGCTCATCACCTGAATTATACAACGAGATGAGTCCCTGTATGCGTGTATCGCCGATATATTGCAGTTGTTCGTAGTAAGGGCAATCCATGTATGTTTCAACGGCGCAGAGTCTTGCTGTTCTCCAGCCTATGTCGAATATCTGCTGGAGTAATTCGTTTTGTGCGTCGAAACGTGCATTTAGTTTAAAAGGATAGCCGGTGAATGTTCCATATACGTCATCAATCTTCAGCGGCTGGTCTTTCGTGGTCACTTTCATTTCCACATAGCGGTATGTTCTCCATGTTAGCGGAGAGAATTCCTGCCCGGCCGAACCATCGGATATAATTTCGTCGTAGCGACCGATCATACTTTTACCTTCAATGTCGTTGCGGTTTCCTTTAACGGGCCATTGAGTATATAATGCCTCTCCATAAGTGAGCGTAACAGATGCATCTTTTCCTTCGCTGAAAACTACTGTCGGGTAGGCATTGGTGAGATGTTCGTTGTCGAGTAATATCGACACAGAACTATTTGCCGGAACAGTGATGGTCTGTTTCTCTGCCGGAAACGATGGTGGTGTGGCGATGCCGGTAGAACGTCTTGTTTTTTCGAATCTTTCCCGGGTCAGTTCCATCTGCGGGAGCATGGAGGGTACAAGCATCCAGCCATTGGCAATGCCGAAAGGACCATGCATGTCTTTTGGAGTTCCCGGATAAATTACGCTGGCGGGCTTCCAGCTGGCGTCGTCGAAGGCCTGCGACTTCCATCCTTTAACCAGGAAGTTCATGTTTACACGTTCGCCGGGTCCGGATACATAGTAGGTAGGTATCGAAACAGGAAGTGGCGAGTACGCAGTATCGCGGATGCATTTCCACTTATTGTCTGTGTTCAGTTCTGCGCCTTCAGCGGAGGCTGCCTCGAGAATAAAAGCTGTTTGCAGGGATATCTGGCCTTCAGGGCGCGAGGGACCTTCGTTCCACACCTGTGCGGCAATTATATTATTACCGGCCTGCAGGAATGGAGCCAGGTCGAGGGTTTCGTAATTCCAATTGTTGAGGTCGCCGCGTGCGGGACCCATGGCAACGAGTTTTTCATTGACGAATAACTTGTACCGGTTGTCGGCCGATACTTTAACGGGTAATGATGATGGACGAGCCGCGAGGTTCAATGACCTTCTGAACAGGTAAACTCCATATCCGGTTGGTGAGGCTCCGCCAACGGAGATCCAGTTGGCTTTCCAGGCTTTGTTCGTTGCAGGTGGTTGCTGGCTATGCGTAAATAGAACAAGGCATAGCAATGGCAGAAGTAAGAGGTGCTTCATTAAAGAGGCGGGTTTGAACCGGAATATAAATCAAATTCAAACAGGTACCTTGATGGAGTGTACGGTCGGTTCGCCTGAAGC